>NZ_JBEPBF010000041.1:0-71587 GCF_040298985.1 Streptomyces sp. NPDC001093
GAGATGGAACCGCACGAGCTGGAGAACCTGCTGCGCGAGGCCCAGCCGGAGCACGCCGCCCGCCTCGTCGACGAGATGGAGCCCGACGAGGCCACGGACGCCCTGCGCGACCTCACCCGTGAGGAGCGCGAGGCCCTGCTGGCACGGATGCCGAAGGACGAGGCGGCGGAACTGCGCCGGCTGCTGACCCACCGGGAGGGCACGGCGGGCGGTGCCATGACCACGCTGCTGATCACCGCCCGGCAGGACGAGACCGTCGCCGAGGTACGCGGACGGCTGGCCGAGCAGCACGAGCACCGCACCGAGATCGACGCGGTCACCGTCGTGGACGGCACGGACCGGCTGCTGTGCGACATCCCGCTCTTCGACGTCGCGGTGGCCGAGGACACGACCCCGATCGCCGACCTGGTCGCCTGGCGGGCCCAGTTCGGCCCCCCGGAGACCGTGCAGGCCGACACCTCCGTGGCGGAGGCCGCCGACCACCTGGTGGCGGCCCGCGCCTCCTCACTCCTGGTGGTCGACGACAGCGACCGCCCGATCGGCCGGATCCTGGCCGACGACCTGCTCGACGCGATGCTGCCCGAACGCGGGCGCCTGCACTTCAGGAGGTTCCTGCAGTGACCCGTGACCTCGACACCGCCACCGCGGCCCCGCAGACCCCCGCGCGCCGCACCGGCTGGCGGCGCATCACCGTGATCGCGGCGGTCGCGGGCCCGGGCCTGGTCGCCGCGAACGCCGGCAACGACGCCGCCGGCATCGCCACCTATGCCTCCGCAGGCTCCCAATTCACCTACGGCACCCTCTTCTTCATGGTCCTGGTCACCATCGCCCTGGTGATGGTGCAGGAGATGGCCGTCCGCCTCGGCGCCCACACCGGCAAGGGCCTGGGCGCCCTGATCCGCGAGCAGTTCAGCCTGCGCCTGACCGCACTGGCCGTCTTCTGCCTGCTGCTGGCCAACACGGGCCTGGTCGTGTCGGAGTTCGCCGGCATCGGCGCGGCCTTCGAACTCCTCGGCGTACCGAAGTGGGCGGTCATCCCGCCGGCCGCGGTCCTGCTGTGGGCGCTGGTGCTGTTCGGCTCCTACCACTGGGCCGAACGCATCTTCCTCATCATGTCGTTGGCGTTCTTCGCCTACCCCGTCGCGATGATCCTCGGCCACCCCGACTGGGGCGCGGTCGGCCACCACCTGGTCGTCCCGCACATCGAGCCGAGCAAGGGTTTCATCCTGCTGGCGGTCGCGTTGATCGGTACGACGGTCAGCCCGTACATGCAGTTCTACGCCGCCGCAGGCGTCGTCGACCGAGGCGCCAAGCCCGCCGACTACCCGCTCATCCGCGCCGACGCCATCCTCGGTGCCGTCTTCGCCTGTGTCATCAGCCTGACCATCATCATCGCCACGGCGTCCGCGATCGGCGGCACCGGCCCGCTGGACTCCGCGGCCCAGGCCGCCGAGGCCCTCAAGCCGGTGGCGGGCCAGGGCGCGGAGCTGCTGTTCGCGCTCGGCCTGATGGGCGCCTCCGCTCTCGCGGGCGCCGTCGTCCCGCTCTCGGCCAGCTACGCCATAGGAGAGGCAGCGGGTGTGGAACGCTCGGTCTCCCGCAGCTTCCGTGACGCGCCCTTGTTCCTGGGCCTGTTCACCGCCCAGATCGTGCTCGGCGCCACGGTGGCGATGACCCCGGTCGACGTCATCCAGCTGCTGATCGGCACCCAGGTGCTGCAGGGCCTGATCAGTCCCGTCGTCCTGGTCTACCTCCTGGTGCTGACCAACCGCCGCTCGGTCCTGGGGGCGGCCGCCAACGGGCCGCGCTACCGCATCGCCGCCACCGCCGTGGTCGTCGGCGTCGCCGCCATGTCCACCATCCTGCTCGTCCAGACGGTCCTGGGCTGGTTCGGCCTCGCCTGATCATCGTTCAGCGGGAGAGCCGAAGAGTTCCCGGGCCCGGCGGGCCACCTCGGCCGGCGTCAAATCCTCCAGGTGGGTGAGGAAGACCCAGACGTGGCCGTAGGGGTCCTTCAGTACGGTCGTGCGGTCGCCGTGGAACTGGTCGGCCGGGGGCTGCAGGAGCTCCGCACCGGCCGCGGCCGCCCGGTGCGCGAGCGCATCGACGTCCTCGACGAAGACGTGCAGGCCCACGGTGGTGCCGCCCACGGCGGTCGGTGCGCTGAAGAGGGGGCCCTCGGCGTCGCCCAGCATGATGGTGGCGCCCTGGATGCGGACCTCGGCGTGCACGATGCGTCCGTCCGGGCCGCCGAGGCGGAACAGCTCCTCCGCACCGAATGCCCGGGTGTAGAAGCCGATCGCGTCCGCGGCGCCGTCGACCATGATGTGGGCGACGACGGCGTTGCGGTACGTCTCGGGAACGGCGGTCACGGTCATGGGAACTGCCTCCTTTGCGGCTGATGCCGATGACCATGAACGTAGAAGCTGAACCGCACGTGAGGTCAAGCGTGGGTAAGCGCATGCAGGGAGCGGGAGTTCGGGTTCATGTGAGGCGGAAGGTAAACAACCCGCCATTTTTCCTGTGAGCCCTTTGTGTGGCTGTTGTGGTCACGCCAAGATCCCCCTGCGCCGGGACACCCCCATGCTCCCGTCGCAGGGAGGAGAGGGCATGTTGCCCCCGAAGCACCAGCGACGGTTCATCACCTGTACCGTCGCGGCCGCCGCGTTCGGACTGGTGACCACCCAGTCGTTCGCGGCGTCGAGCGACACCAGGCCCCGGCCCTGGCAGGCAGGCCACCAGGCCGCCATGGGCCGGCAGCACATCAAGGCGGTGCACGCGGGCCATGGCATGTCCGCGTTCGCCGCGGAGGGCGGCGATGACGGCGGCGGTGACGAGGCGGAGAACTCCGCCGAGTCGACGGCCCAGTTCACCGAGGCGCGCACCGCGCCCGGCGTGGTCGCGCCCGGCGCCTACGGGGCGGCCTGGCAGCAGCTGCAGTCGATGAAGCACACGAGCGGCAGCTGGGACCACGTCACCAAGAAGCCTTACAACTCCGACGATCCCCGCTACCGCGATGTGAACTCCAACTCCAGTGGTGGCGCGGGTGACGTGACCGGCCGGATCACCGGGATCGCGGCCGATGACCAGGGCTATGTGTACGCGGGCGGCGCGAACGGCGGGGTCTTCCGCTCCACGACCGGCGGCGGGCAGTGGAAGCCGATCTCCGACAGGCTGCCGTCCCTGTCGACGGGCACCCTGGCCCTCGACCAGCAGCAGCGGCTCTGGTATGCGACGGGCGAGTCCAATACCGGGGCGACGTCGTTCGTGGGGACGGGCGTGTACGTCCTCAAAGACCCGCGTCACGGGCAGTTCCAGCCCGGTGACCGTGTGGGCGGCGCCGAGCTGGAGTCCACCGTCATTCATGCGCTGCGTTTCGCCGGCACCACGGTGTGGGCGGCGACCAGTACCGGTGTCTGGTCGCACTCCACGGCCACCCTGTCCGGGCCGTGGAAGCATGAGTTCGCCCCCAACCCGGACTATCTGCCGGGTGGTGCGAAGGCGGACGACCCCAGTGCGCCGTACAAGAACATCGCCAACGACATCGCCGTCGACCCCAAGGACCCTTCCAAGGTTCTGCTCGCGGTGGGCTGGCGTGGTGGTGACACCTACAACGGGCTGTACGCCAAGCAGGGCGACGGCAGCTGGAAGCCGGTCAGCGGTCTTGGTGACCTGCCGACCAGCAGTGCCGATGTCGGCAACATGACGTTCGCGGCCGCGGCCGACGGCTCGCGTCTGTACGCCATCGACCAGTCGCCGGCGCAGATGGCCGCCAACCCCGACAGCGGGCTCAAGGGCGTGTATGTGTCGAAGAGCGGCTCGCCGTTCGGGCCGTGGACGCTGATCGCGGACTACACCAAGCTGAAGGCGTCCGGGTCCGCGCTGCAGAGCGCGGGTTACATGCCGGGCATCCAGTCCTGGTACAACCAGTTCCTCCAGGTCGACCCGGCCAATGCCGACCATGTCTACCTCGGTCTGGAAGAGGTCTTCGAGACCAAGAACGGCGGCCAGAGCTGGACGACCCCGGGCCCGTACTGGAACTTCCCCTTCCCCTGCTGGAGCATCGACCCGGCCAAGCAGACCGGTGACTGCTCGCCCACCACCCACTCCGACCAGCACGCGGTCGCGATCGGCAGCTACCGGGGCAAGACCTGGGCCTATGTCGGCAACGACGGCGGCATCTACCGGCGCCCGCTGGGCGGCGCCGTCGACTCCGGCGGCCACGCCAAGGACTGGCAGTCCCTGAGCGACGGCACCCTCGACACCCTGCAGTACTACTCGGTGGGTGTGGGTGAGGACCTCACCTATGGTGGCGTCTCGGTGACCGGTGGCCTGCAGGACAACGGCCAGTCGATCCTGCGCGGCCGGGACAAGGTCATGGGCTCGAACTTCGGCGGTGACGGCGGCGACACCATCGCGGATCCCGCCAATGGCTGCAACATCGCCGCCGAGTACGTGTACCTGGACATGTGGGTGACGCAGAACTGCGGCGTGAACGACGGCTCGTGGTCGACGGACCCGTCGAAGGCCACCGAGTACGAGGTCGCCCCGCCCGACAAGGATCAGGGTGGCGCGGGCGCCCGCTTCATCGCGCCGATCGCCGCCGACGCCAAGGACACCAACACCTGGATCGCCGGTGGCCGGCACGTGTGGGTGAACACCAAGGGCTTCGCCATTCGCTCCGGCAAGGAATGGGCGAACGCCTACGACCTCGGCGAGGGCCATGTGGCCACGGCCGTCGCGTCTTCGGGCGGCACCGTGTACGTCGGCTGGTGCGGGCCCTGCAACAACCAGGGCTTCACCCGGGGCATCGCGGTCGGCAACGCCGACGGCACCGGCTGGCACCAGCTCAGCCTCCCGGTCGACGGCACCATCCCGAACCGCTACATCTCCGGCTTCGAAGTCGACCCGGCCGATGCCCAGCACGTCTACGTCGCGGTCAACGGCTTCTCCCGCAGGTGGACCGAGGGCCCCGGCGCGGGCGTGGGCCACGTCTTCGAGTCCAAGGACGGCGGCGCGAGCTGGACGGACATCTCCGCCAACCTGCCCGACGTCCCCGCCGACACGGTCAAGCTCCTCCCGAACGGCGGCCTCGCCCTCGGCACCGACCTGGCCACCTTCTACCGCCCCGCCGGCGCCACCAAGTGGCTCGTCCTGGGCCACAACCTGCCCACCACGGCCGTGATGCAGCTGCGCCTCGGCCCCGACGGCAAGCTGTACGCCGCCACACACGGACGCGGCATCCGCTCCTTCGACGTACGGCACCTCAAAGCCCGTAGGGACTGATCCGGCCTCGTACGCCCCGTCCTGCGACAACGGCCGGTGCGAACCCCGCTCCCGGGGTCGCACCGGCCGTATGCCGTTCGGGATCACTGCACCGGATACGCGGTGCGCTTACCGACGGCGACGACGCGGCCCCGGTTCATGCGCCACGAGGTCTCAGTTCAAGGTGCTGCCGAAGCGGAGCTTCCATGGAGTGAGTGCGGATTCGAGCTGTACGCGCAGGCTCATCTTCGATGTCCCCTGCACGCGTTCCTCGAAGCGGATGGGCACTTCGAGGATGGTCAGCCCCTGTTTGACGGTGCGGTGGTTCATCTCGACCTGGAAGGAGTAGCCGTTGCTGCGGATCGACGGCAGGTCGATCGCTCGCAGTGTCCCGGCCCGCCATGCCTTGAATCCGGCGGTGGCGTCCTTCACGTGCAGCCGCAGGATCGCGTTGACGTAGAGGTTGGCCCAGACGGACAGGGCCTTGCGGTGCCAGGGCCAGTCGGTGGCGGTCGAGCCGCCCGCCACGTAGCGGGACCCGACTACCACGGCGGCGTCCTTCGTCAGGAGGGTGTCGACCATGGCCGGGATCGCCGAGGCCGGATGCGAGAGGTCGGCGTCCATCTGGACCACGACGTCGGCACCCTCGTCCAGCGCACGGGTCATTCCGGCGAGGTAGGCGCGGCCGAGTCCGTCTTTGGCGGTGCGGTGCAGCACGCCGACGGTATCCGGTGACCGGGCGGCGAGGCTGTCGGCGACCTCGCCGGTGCCGTCGGGTGAGTTGTCGTCGACCACGAGCAGATGCAGGTCCGGCACCGGCAGGTCCGCGAGCAGGCCGGCAAGGACGGGCAGGTTGTCCCGCTCGTTGTAGGTCGGCACGACGACAACGACCTTCGGCGGCACGGCGGTCATCGGCAACTCCTGGGTCCGGGGTCAGGGGTGGGGAACGGTTCAGCGGTACCGGCACTCGGCGCTCGCGGAGCGCCGGCACTCCAGTGGCTGGGGCCTATGCCCTCTTCTGCCGTAGGTCGTGGCCGGTGCTGATGGCCATGGCGGCCAGGAGGCCCAGTGCGGTGCTCTCGGCCAGGGAGCCGGGGCTGACGGCGGTGCGGGCGGCGGCGAGGAGGTTCTGGCTCGCCGCGAGCGTCAGTCCGGTGCCGATGCACAGAAGGGCCGCGGACAGCCGGCGTGTGGTCGGCAGGGTGGCGGTGCGGGAGATACGGGCGACGAGGACACACAGGCGGAGTGCGACGAATCCGAGCGTGAGCCAGTAGGAGGTGACCGCGGCGGCCTCGGCGAAGCCTGTGAGGTGTTCGGCCCTGCCGCTCCATGCCGTCAGGCACAGGGCGACGACCGCGGCGGTCGGGGCGGCCAGGGTGCGGACCACCACGGCAGTCAGGCCGCGGAGGGCAGCGCCGTGCATCGGTGGGAGCGGCGCTGCGAGGGCGATGCCCAGCAGGAGCGGGGCGAGCCACAGGCTGTCCGCGGGGTGACGGATGTCGGCCGTGAGAGTGGTGGAGGGTTCGGCCGAGCGCAGCAGCAGGCCGGTGGCCGCGGTGAGCGCGAACAGGGCCACGGTCAGCACACGGCGGGTCTGTCCGCTGGACGTCTCGGGCCAGTCGCCGGGGTGGAGCCACAGCCGCGCGGCCCCCGCGAGGGTGTCGGGCCAGGAGCGGATGCCGGAGGCGGACACCTCGTGTCGGATGTCCTCGCCCCATCGCTCGCGCACGGCCGGTGGGTAGAGCCGGGTCAGGAGCGTGGCCGCGGTCATGCCGGGGTGATCCCGAGCGCGCGCAGGCCGGCGGCGGAGATCCGGGCCATCTGCTGGAGTTGGGCGCGCAGTTGCTCGCGGCCGGCGTCGGTGATCCGCATGGTGCGGTGGCGCTCCTGGGTTCCGGCCGTGTCGTCCGCGGGCTGGATCAGCCCGCGCCCCTCCAGGCGGGACAGCGCGCCGTAGAGGCTGCCGGGGCCGAGTCTGCGGCCGGTGAGTTCCTCGATCGCGGTGTTGATCGCGTATCCGTGCCGCGGGCCGTCCGCGAGGACGGTGAGCACGAGCATCTGGGCGTCGTTGCTGTGCATGGGTCTCCTTGCCTCCGATCCACATACTACGAGCCGCGATACTACTTGTCACGTAGTACGAGGCGCGTACTATGGCGGGCCATGGAAGACGTGAAGGAGGACGGCCGGGCTTCCTCGGCCGTGGTCTGGGCGAGCCTCGGCGCGGCCGGTGTGTTCGAGGCGTTGACGGTGCTGGAGACCCAGGACAAGACGGTCAGGGCGGCAAGCCCGTGGCAGGACGACCCGTACGACGTGGTGGTGTCCCTGGCTCAGTTTGCGGTGCCGATGCCCGCCCTGGTGATCGCGTTACGGCTGCTCGTGTGGCGGGCGCCGGGCGGCGCGGACCGGGTGCGGCAGACGGTGCGTGCGGCGGGGGCGATGGTCACGCTGGTCGGGCTCACGGTGGTGTCCGAGTGGGCCGCGGTCATCGCCAGGACGCCTGCCTCATCCTCGGGGACATGGGCATCGGTGCTGATCGGCGGGCTGGTCGTCAACTCCGTACTCACCATGGCCATTGCGGTGTTGCTCGTGCGAGGCCACCGAGGGCAGGGCTCGGCCGGCCCATGGCGGCATGACTGGCTCGGCGACGCCGTCTTCGTCTGCCGGCGGATTCCCGTACTGCGGCGCTGGGTCGGTCCGGACGCCGCGGACCGGGTGCGCCGCCGGGCGATGACGGTGTTCGTCGCGCTGAGCACGCTGGCCGCGGCGGCCATCACCGGCGCACAGGCCATCGGCGAACGCTGGACGGACCCGCTGCTCATCGCCTGGTTTCTGATCGTCGTGGCGACGTCCAACCTCGCCTTCTGCGTGATCAGCAACGCGGTCGCGGGATTCATCGCCCGGCCGGCGCGCCCCCGGACCCGCCGTATCGCCGAGGCATCGGCCGTCGCCGGATGCGTCGCGATCAGTGCGGCGACGGCGTTCCGCGACGCACTGTGGCCGGTGTTCGGGACGGGATCGCTGACGTCCGTGCCGGCTTTGGCCGCCCTCACACTCGGCGCGGGTCTGGCCACCTCTCTGGTCACGGCCGCGCTCCTGCTCGCCTGCTTCCCGTACGACTCCTCCGGCTCGCGCCGCCGCTTCGGCGCGGTCGCCACCCACCTTCGACGACCGGACAAGCACCGGTGAAAGGCGTGACGATGCACCTGTCCACACCGCAGGAACAGGCAACACCTGCGATCTGCGCCCGCGAGCTGTCCAAACGGTACGGCCGCAGGCAGGCCGTCAGCGGGCTCAGCCTCACCGTGCAAGCCGGCCAGATCTGCGCGCTGCTCGGCCCGAACGGGGCGGGCAAGACCTCCACGATGCGGATGCTGGTCGGCCTGTCGTCCCCGGACACCGGCAGCGCGCGCCTCCTGGGCGAGCCGGTCGGACTGGGCGCGGACGTGCTGCGTCGCGTCGGCGTGCTCATCGACGGCCCGGCGTTCGTGCCGCACCTCACCGGCCGGGCCAACCTGCGGCTCCTGTGGTCGGCGACACGACGGGCATGGCCGCCCCCCGCTCTGGACGACGCCCTGGATCTCGCCGGGCTCGGCGAGGCGCTCGACCGCAAGGTCAAGGGCTATTCGATGGGGATGAAGCAGCGGCTGATGCTGGCCCAGGCCCTGATGCGGAAGCCGGACGTGCTGATCCTGGACGAGCCGGCCAACGGCCTGGACCCCGGCGAGGTCCGGGCCCTGCGCGAGTACCTGGGGGAGCTGGCCCGACGAGGGGCCGCCGTACTCGTCTCCAGCCACCAGCTCGCCGAGGTGCAGCAACTGGCCACCCACGTCGGCGTGATGAACCACGGCCGGCTGATCGCCGCAGGACCGATGGACGAACTGCTCGGCGCCGCCGGCACCTACCGCCTCCAGGTCGACGACACCGAGCAGGCTGCCGCCGTACTGCGCGCACTGCCCGGCGTCGCGACGGTTACGACGCAGCGGGACGAGATGGTCGTCACCGCGCCCGGCGTGCACTCCCGCGACCTGGTACGCGCGCTGGTCACGGAGGGCATCGGCGTCACGTCCGTGCAGCAGGAGAGCAAGTCCCTGGAAGAGGCGTTCCTGACCATGACCGAAGGAGCCGGCGAGCATGCTGCGCGTTGAACTGACCACCCAACTGCTGCGGATCCGCACGCTCGTCGTGCTCGCCTGTCTGGCCGCCGTCCCCGTGCTGTCCGGCTTTTCGTACGCATCCAAGGCGGGGCATCGCAACGGCCGCCAGACCGGCCTGTTCGGCGCCTCCCCCTACTCCGCGCTCAACCACGCCATGGCGAGCATGGCGTTCATCGAACCGCTGCTCCTCCCGATCATGGTGGCCTTGCCGGCCGCCGCGATCGCCTCGTCCGACCGGGAGTGGGGAACCCTGCGCTACCTGTACGTCGCGCCCGTGAGCCGAGCACGCCTGCTGGCGGCCAAGCTCGCAGCGCTGGCCGGTGTGACCGCGATCGCCACCCTGTGTGTGCTGACGGCCGGACTGCTCGCCGGCGTTGCCATCTACGGCTGGCACCCGTTCCACATCGTCGGCGCTCCGAATCTCACCGGCGGCGAGACGGCCACCCGCGTCCTGTCGGCGACCGGCTACTGCCTGCTGTGCATGCTGAGCATCGCAACGATCGCGTTCACCCTGGGACTTCTCCTGCCCCGCGGACTCGAGGCCCTCGGCGCCGTCGTCGCCTTCGTGATCGCAGCCGGCATCCTCAACGGCTCGCACGCCCTGCACGCCGTGCAAATCGTCCTGCCCATGCACTACTGGCGGGACTGGACCCACCTCTTCGACCCCTCAGGGACCGCCCACCTCGGCACCGGCATCGTGGCACAGGTGGCCACGATCACCCTGGCCACCTGCGCCGCCGTCCTCGTGCTCGTCCGACGGGACCCCGCGGCATGACACCCGCTCCGCCCCCGATGCCCGAGCTCCGCGACGAGCACGGCCATGCGACGGGGGACTACGTCTCGGCCACGACGATGTAGAACGTCACCGCCGCGAGAAAGGGGCCCCGCGTGAGATGGCCCAGCCAGGCTTCCGCCGCCCAGTCGCTGAAGTAGCCGGCCTCGACCGCGCGCCGGGTGGTGCGTTCCAGGCCGAGGATCTTGTCCGCGACCTGGACGTCCCGGAAGACAGGTGTGACAGGGATGACCGTGGGCACCCTGAAGCCGCTCTCGGTCGCAAGGCGCGCCAGTTGCCGGCCGATCCCCGCGTTGCGGACGACCCGTTCGGCCACATGTCGGGTGTAGGCACGCGTCAGGTCGCTGTCCGGATGGTCGACGGCCAGGGTTTCCCAGTCGGGCTCGCCCATGACGAGCCGCCCGCCCGGCCGCAGGACCCGGCGGATCTCACCGAGCGCGGCCAGCGGATCGGCGACGTGCTGCAGGACCCGGTCGGTGCGGGCGCGGTCGGCGGTGTGGCCGGGCATCGGCAGGTCGTGGATGTCCGCGTGCCGGACGTCCACCACGGCCTCGCCGGCGGTGCGGGCCCGCGCGGCGTCCACCATGTTCCGGTCGTGGTCGACGCCGACGACAGCGCCGGCCGGGGTGACTGCCCGGGCGAGCGCCTCAAGGTCGGTACCGGGGCCGCAGCCGAGGTCGAGCACCCGGTGTCCGGCACGCAGGTCGAGTTCGTCGAGCATCCGCCGCTTGTAGGAGCGGCCGAGATCGCTCGTGGCGAGCCGGTCGAGATAGCTGACGGGATCGGGCCTGTCCGTCTCGAACGCAGATGATGACATGCGTCCCAGTCAACCAACTGCCCGGCCGACTATACGGGTTGTATCGCGACAAATATGGCTCGGCCGCTCAAACCGTACCGATGCGCTACTCCGGATCAGTGTCTTCGTTGAAATTCCCCAAATGCACAGGGGCTCGATCAAGGCCGACGGCCGACAGCGCATCGGGCAGGAGAGAAGCCATCCTCTTCGGCCGGACGGTCTCCGCAGTGGTGGCGAGTTCCGCTGCCGACCACCAGCGGTGCCCGTAACGAGCCTCCTGCGTCCGGACGTTCATCCGGCGGACCTCATCGGCCGTGACGCGGACAAGGCGGTATTCCTCGTACTGGTCGAAGACACGGCCGTCCACGCTGAAGATCGCCTGCCGGGTCCAGACAACGGGGCCCAGGCGCCCAACGGGGAGAGACAGCGCCGTCTCCTCCCAGACTTCACGCACGGCAGCCTGGGGATAGCTCTCGCCGTCCTCGACGCCACCACCGACGGTGAACCACCATCGCGCCCCCGGCCTGCGCGGATCACGGCCGCACAGCAGGAGCAGACGATCGTCGCCGTCCACCAGGAGAACACGGGAAGTCCACCGCTGCGTCAGCGTCATGAACCCCGATGCTATCCACGGATCACATGATGTGAAGAAGGACCCGATCCGGCATCCTGCGTCTGCGGCAGTGATGTGCGTTGACCTGCGAAAACTCCTCTCGGTAGTTCTCATGGGTCAACGCCGTTTCCCAGGCTCATGTGCCCTGGATGTGCCCTGGGGCGCAGGTGCGCCGGAAGTGCAGTCCGGCCATCGATGCGTGCGAGCTCGTGAAGGTTGGTAGGCAGGCCGTGTGAGGCACATCGCAGAGGCCGGCGTGGGCTTTACTGCCCCAGTGTGACATGATCACGTCTCTAACGCCGCCGCTGACCACGGCGGTTTGAACATCAAAAACGGGAACCTTCACGTCATGCGTATATGTGCAGCGATCTCTGCTTCCCCTGCGTTCTCTTTGACTGCTGTGCCGGCTTTCGCCGCCGGCGATGATGCCGCCGTGCAGGCTGCCGCTGTCGTGCAGGAGATCGTCGGCATCTGATGCCCGAGCCTGGTACGCCAGCTGGGGCACCATTGATCGTTCTTCATCTTCAACGCGCAGGTCACCGCAGCTGATGTAAGTCGGCGATCTTGCGCTCGCGCTGCGCACGGGCAGCTGCCTGCGCTCGAGATCGTCGGCCGGCGGGCGACCTCGGCGTTGGTCAGTACGAGCAGGGCGCGCAGAAGCGCGGTCGCCTAATACGCAGACAGGTGGAGCTCGGTGAGTACGCACCGAGTCGCGGGTCCCGTATACGCGCCGTGTATACACTGAATGGATAGCTACACCGTGATCACCACCTTCCCCCCACTCGGCCGCCCCGGATCCGGTACGCGTCGACAGCGGCACCGTGCGGTCGACCTCGACGTCCGCATCCGGCGTAGGGCCGGCGCGTGATGTCAACTGCCGTTCGCGCACAGGAGTCGGGCAGCGCCGGCAAGTTGCCGCGCGTCGGACGACGTTGGGACGTGCCACTGCTGGTGTTCTGCGCCCTGTCCGCACTCGTGGTGGGCCTGCTATCGCCTGCCGACACCTCGCAGGAAGCATGGGGGCTGGCCGCCGCGTTGGGGTACGGATGTGCCGCACTCGTCGCGGTGCGGTCGTCCGAGCCGTGGGCACCGGCTCCCGCTGTGATCGCGGTCGTCGGTGCGGTCGTGGTGCCGCTGCTGTACCTGACGGTGATCAGCAAGGAGCAGATGGAAGTCGGCGTCGTGGAGCGGGCGGCCGACCTGATGTTCGCCTCCGGAAGCCCGTATCACCCCACACCGCACGTGGTGCGAGACTTCAATCCCTACCTTCCCGGCATGGCGCTCTTCGGCGCACCGCACATGTTGTTCGGGGACAGCCCGCTCACCAGCGCCCGGTTGTGGTTCCTCATCGGCTTCCTCGCGGCCGTGGCGGGTGCGATACGGGTGCTGACCAACGGTCGGGACGTAGACGCCGGTCGGGTTGGCATCCAGCGCGGAGTCACCGGTATGACGGGCATGTTGTGGCTGTTCGCCTGTCCCGTGGTCGCGCTGCCGCTCACGATCGGTGGTGTGGACCCGCCGGTCATCGGGTTGCTGTGCGTGGCCTTCGCCTTCACGCAGCGGGGCGATGCCGGACGGGCCGGGCTGGCCCTGGGCGCGGCGGCCGCGCTGAAGTGGACCGCCTGGCCGGCCATCCCGGTGCTCGTCGCCGTGCTGGCGGTGCGCGGCGGACGGCGTGCCGCGGTCAAGTGCGCGGCGGGAGCCGTGGGGATCGCCCTGCTCGCCGTCCTGCCCGCGGCCCTGGCAGACAGCGGTGCCTTCTACCGCAACGTCGTGCTCTACCCGCTGGGCCTCGGTCCCACGGCATCGTCCGCGCAGAGTCCCTTGTTGGGGCATCTGATCGCCGCGCTGGTCCCGCACGGCAAGGCCGTCACGATGGCGCTCATCGCGCTGAGCGCCGCGGGTGTGGGCCTCTCGCTCCTGATCCGCCCACCACGCAGCGCCGTGGCCGGTGCCGACCGGCTGGCTCTCGGCCTGATCCTGGCGATAGTGCTGTCTCCTGCCACCCGCATCGGCTACGCCATCTACCCGATCGTCTTGCTCACTTGGCCTCGCTTTGCCGCCGCCCTGTCGGCGGGCGTGCCGGAGGAGCAGCTGCGCGGGGCGGACCGGGCGGCCGACCAGAGGGCCTGACGGGGCGCACCGATGCGTCCGCTTCCCCGCCGTACTCATCCGCCGGCCTTGGGGCGCCGGCATACAACGTCGACGGCGGGATTGGGAGTTGATCGCGGGTGCGAGGCGCATCTGGGCGATCAAGCGGAAGTTGAGGGGACCGCCGGCGTCACGAATTCAACACAAGTACCCAAGGTAGAACGTTGGCTTCTGTGCGGCGCTGTTGCAAAATCAAGAACTTAGTGTGATCATGACAAATGCGTGAAGGACGCTTCACCGAGCCTTCACGGTCAACTGTCGATGGCGGATCAGCATGGTTGGGGCCGCAGCGGGGCAACGCTGCGGCCCCGCCCCCGCCATCGGTCTGCACATCAGGAGGAGACAGTGATGACGGAGCACACTCAGCCCGCAAGACGGGCGCGGAACACCATAGCGCGCGTCGCCGCGCTCGCGGGCGTGGCGGTCGCGGCCGTCGCCCTGGCCACGCCGTCCGCGATGGCGAGCGGCACGAGTCCCAAACTCAACGGCTGCTACTCCACCTGGGGAAGTACCGGATCGGTGGGTCACTGCGTCAAGGTGACGGAGGCCGGTCAGTACAAGAACCACGGCGTGTGCACCTTCGGCAGCGAGGAATCGCTCTGGACGAGCTTCGGGTACGGGGAGTCCAACCCGAAGTGGGGCGGAGTCGAGTGCACGTTCAACATCTCGAAGTCTTACATCATGTTCACGGACTGATGCGTCTCGGCAGGCAGAGGTGATGTGACCGGGTGCCGCCCTCGGGTGGCACCCGGTCACACACGTGAAAGGAACAATGTGGAACCGATCGCGTCGCTGTCGGGAATCGCTCAGGGCTACGGCCGGCATCAGGTGATCACTGGACTCGACTGGGATCTCGGCGTGGGTGTCTATGGACTTCTGGGCCCCAACGGTGCGGGAAAGACAACGCTTCTCCGCACCCTCGCCACGGTTGCGCCTCCTCAGGAGGGAAGCCTGGAGATCTGCGGCAGGAAGGTGAACTCCGAGCGGTCGGCGAGGGCGGCGCGTCCTATGATCGGCTATCTGCCTCAGGAATTCGGATATTATCCGACCTTTTCGGTCTACGACTTCGTCAGGTACAGCGCGTGGCTGCGCGGGGTTCCCGACGGTGAGGCGCACGGCGCGGCTGTGAAGGCAATCGCATCCGTCCTTCTCGACGGGCGGGCGCAGGCCAAGATGAAGTCTCTCTCCGGTGGCATGCTGCGGCGCGCCGGCATCGCCGCCGCCATCGTCGGCTCGCCGAGACTGTTGCTCCTGGACGAGCCGACCGTCGGGCTGGACCCGGAACAGCGCTTGCAGTTCCGCGAGCTGATCAGATCGCTGACGGACTCGGCGATCGTGCTGAGTACACACCTCGTCGAGGATGTGGCGGCTGTCTGCGACCAGGTCGTCGTCATGCAGTCCGGAAGGTTCCTCTTCCGCGGCACACCCGAGGCCCTCGCGGGCAACACCCGATCGGGAGTGGCGGGCGACAGCCCGTTGGAGCGCGGCTACATGGCGGCCTTGTCGGGGCAGGGGGAGCTTTCCTGATGCGTATCCTCTGGATGGAACTGCGGCGTTCTCCCCTGCGATGGTGGTTCCCCGTCCTCGTCGCCCTGGACGTGGCGGTTCTTTTCGGACGGGCTCAATGGTGGATCGGCGTCTGGCCCCAGGCCAGCGCGGCGGCCCAGATACCCGCCTTCTACCTCGGCCCCTTCCTGGCCGCCTACGCCGCTTGGGCCTCTGGCCGGATTCATCGACTCGGCTTCGAGGACCAGCACACGGCGGGAACCAGGCCCAGATGGCAGGTCGAGGGAGCGCACATCGCGGCGGTCGTCGTTTACGGTGGCGTCGCCTACGGCGTGGGCGCCTTGGTTGCCGCCGCGGTCAGCCACCACGACGCCGGACCCGGATTCCTGTGGCCCAGTTACCTGCTGCTCGGGGCGGCGCTCATCCTTCTGTGCATCGCTGTCGGCCACCTCGCCGGGCGCTGGTTCCCGTCCGCTTTCGCCACCCCGGTCATCTGCGGTCTGGCCTGCTTCGTGATGGTGACGATGAACGGCGGCCCGATGAAGGCGGGCCTGTTCGTGCTCTCCGGCGCCCCTGCCGTGGAAGTGACTCCGGGGCGTCTTGCCATTCGATGGGGTCTGGCGCTCTCCGCGGTGGCCGTCGCGGTTCTCACTCCACGCGTACTGCCCGGATACACCGGCGAACGCGGAAAGGTGATCGCCAGGCTGCCGGCCATGGGCACCTCGGCGCTGGCCGTCGCATGCCTGGCAGGCGTGCTCACGGCAGGACCCGTGCAGACGGCGCGAGCGACTCCGGATGCTCCGCTGTGCACGCGCACCGAGCCGAAGATCTGCGTGTGGCCCGAAGAACGCATGTACCTGCCGCGACTGGAAGCGATGGCAAGGCGCATATCCGCGCTTCCTCCGGTCATCAAATCCCCCTCGGCGTTCTACGAGGAAGGACTGAGGGGCGACAAGGCACAGGACATCGACTTCTCGATCTTCGAGGGATCCATGTGGGAGGCGGCCGACAGCATGTCCATCGCCATCTCCCGGACCTCCACGCCGCCCTTCTGCCACGCGGTGGACAGCACGAACGAAGACCGGCGCATGCAGGCGTACTTCGAGCTCGACTCCTGGCTCGCAGCCCGGATCTCGGGCGCCGGGCAGCCGGCCGACATGCACGGGGGACCGCCCGGTGTCGACCAGGCAGCGATCGCAAGGCTGATCAAGCAGCCCGAGCCGGCACAGGAGGACTGGGCGAAGAAGCAGATCAAGGCAGTCGAGGGTACGCGCTGTGCCTGATCTCCGTGAGTCCTGGATCCGCTACCTGCAGGCTCATCGCTTCCGCGGAATCGCCGTGGGCTGGGCGCTGGTGATCGCGTGCGACGTGGCCTTCGGAGCCACCCGCCTCGACTTCCCCTTCAGCGGCAGCGGATCCTCCAGCACCCCTCTGAGACACGAGATCCCCCTCGCCCTGGCCGTGATCGCCGTAGGCGGCCTCGGCAGCGCCATGGATTCCCTGGAGGAGGCGGCGGCGAAGGGCTTCAGACGATTCGAGATCACCTACCTCGTCGGAGCCGTCACAGCGGCGGCGCTGCTGCTCGTCGCGGCCGAGGCACTCGTCAGCCCCATGGACACCGTGCTGCTTCTCGTCCGAGGCCTGCTGATCTGGGTCGGGCTCGCCCTGCTGTCCGGGCGGGCATGGGGATGGAGGTTTTCCTGGATTCTTCCCCTGGTCACCCTGTTCCCTCTGACCTACTGGCAGGTCGACGGCCTGGGGGGTTACCGGTGGTGGGACTGGACGGATCAGCCCGGACACTCGACTCCCTGCTGGGGGATCGCCATGGGCAGCCTGCTTGCGGGCAGCGTCGCGATGGCGCTGACTCCGTGGCGCGTCACCCGATTGCGGCGCGTATTTCGGCGGAGCAGGTAGCAGGCAGGGGGAATTCAATGCGGCACACACGAATGCTCTGATTGTCTGCGCGTGCGCTAACTGGACGCGCTGCAGGGGTGCCCCGAGTCGGGACACCCCTGCAGCGCTCGCCTAGCGTCGCCTCTTACGAGTCAATCTTGAAGTTGATCCAGGACTTGTTGGCGGAGAATGTGCACTCCACGTAGCCCCAACTGGGCTTGGAGTTGCCGTAGTGGAACAGGTACCAGATCGACGTGTCTCCGGAGAGGCTGCAGTCGATCTCGTTCTGGAAGTCACCGGTACGCGCAACCGACTGGCAGTGTCCGTTGGACCCGGTGTTGCCCCAGGTGGAATAGCAGCCGTACGTCTTGGGGCTCGTGCCGCTGGCCAGCGCGGTTGGGGCGGCGACGGTGACGGCTGCCGCGGCCAGGCCCGCGATCGCAAACGCTCGCACCATCGTCTTTCGTGCCCGCGGCGCGGATTGAGTGAGCTCCGCCATATTCATTTCTCCTGATGTGCAGACCGGTGACGGGGTGGGATAGCGGCGTTGCCCCGCCGTAACCCCAACTGTTCTCCCGTTACCGGTGGTTGACTGAAATGCGCGAGCAATGAAACACAGGACACTCGCGCTCACTGTCATGATCTCATCAGAAATTTAATCACGCAACGACTATGGTGCGAAAAGGGCCGGATATTGGTCAGAAACGGTGCGTGCTCTGGGGTGCTGATCCCTGCGTGAGTGAACTGGCGGGGGATGCACGGCGATTGTAGCCGTCGAGGCAGGAGGCTCTTCGGCTGCGGGCGGTGGAGTCCTCAAGGACACAGCGTGTGCGGGTTCAAGAGCGCGATCGACTACGGAACGAGTACTGAGCCGGCCTCATCGCGGGACCGGCCGCATGGGAGGGACTCCACAATTCGAGGGGAATGACAGGTTGCTTCAGGCGAACGCAAGCGCGCAGAAGGTGTTGCGGACGTCGGTCAGGGGCCGGCGGTCGCGGGTGTAGTAGAGCTTGTTGGTCAGCAGTACTGCCCATCGTTCCTGCTGGGGCGAGATCCACATGCCGGTGCCGGTGAAGCCGTAGTGGACCCAGATGCCGTCGGCGAGGTGCGTGCCAGGGGCGGGGTGCCAGAACAGGCCGCGTACAGGATCCAGGGTGCCGGTCTGGACGCTCAGCGACTGCCTGGTCCAGGCGGGGCCGAATCCGGCTCGCCCCAGGCCGGTCGAGGCGTCCAGCATGTAGCGCAGGAAGACGGCGAGGTCGTCGAGGGTGGTGAAGGCGCCGGCGATGCCACACATGCCCAGTGGCTGCCAGGTCCGCTCTGTGGCGAGCTGGTCGAGGTGCTGGCCGGAAAGGTGCTCAGCGAGGTATCCGAGGACGAGGGCGGCGCGGTCGGTGTACTCGACGGCCTCGCCGGGCGGGCGGTGCAGGGCCTCGTGAAGGACCCCGTCTCGGACGTCCTGGGGATCGGTGCCGTAGAGGTTGGCGATCGACGACGCTTTCACGGAAACGGAAGCCGAGGCGGAAGACGATGGCGACCCGCCCGCCGCTCAGGGCACATCAGTGCCCCCAGCGAAACCAATGTGCCCGGGCCGCCTGACGGCCCCTCTCCGGCACTGAAAAGGGCGAGGCCCGAAGACCCCGCCCAAACCCCACGAAGCCCCAGCTCAGGGCCACACCAAGCAATACGGCTGATGCCCCGCCTCATGCAACCGATGGCTGAAGTCCTGCCACTCGTGCAGCAACTGGTACACATTGAACGCATCCCGTGGCCCGCCCCGGTCCGGGACCGTCGACCAGATGAAGGCCGCCGCGCCGACCGCTTCCTCGCCGATGCCGCGCAGGGGGTCGACGACGGTCATGGGGAGCTTGACGACGGCGTAGTCGGGGTGGAGGACGACCAGTTCCAGGGGCGGGACCTTGTGCAGGGGGACGCCCTCGATGCCGGTCAGCACCATGGCGGCCATCGTCTCCGGCTTGATCTTGGTGAACATGCCGTTCATGCCCAGCTCGTCGCCGCCGAGTTCCTCGGGGCGCATCGAGATGGGGACGCGAGCCGCGGTCGCACCGTCCGGCGCGCCGAAGTATTTGTATGTCACCCCCACTCGACCACCATTTCTGCTCCCCGCCCTCAGGCGGTCGACCCGCTGGTCGAGCCGACGGTCCGCCGGCCGGTCGAGCTGGCTCTCCAGCTGCCGGTCGGTCCGCCGGTCGTACCGCTCGGGCTCACCCGGTACACCCTGTGTGTGACGTGCGTCGCTCTGCCGTGCCTCGGTCGATTCCTCCGCGTCGCGCCGGTGCCTTCCCCGCCGGGCACGTCGAGGACCCAGGTCATCAGTCCCCTCGCCCAGTCCGCCACCGCGATGCATATCTCCACCCGAC
This sequence comes from Streptomyces sp. NPDC001093, assembly GCF_040298985.1. NCBI lineage: Bacteria > Bacillati > Actinomycetota > Actinomycetes > Kitasatosporales > Streptomycetaceae > Streptomyces > Streptomyces sp. NPDC001093. Next base: position 19,553 of record NZ_JBEPBF010000041.1, read on the forward strand.
TGCTTTTCTAGGACGCGTGGCCCCCGCCGCGCAACCCGATCATCGTGTCAGTGACCTCCCCCACGCCCGCCCGCCGAAACGTGCGGTGGAACAACAGTCCACGGGTTCTTGTCCGGCCTCTGATCATTACGTGCGTAAGAGCTGTGTGTATCAGGTCTCAGTCTCGCAGATGGCGCCCCCGCGGTGCTGCGGACCGGAGGCCGGCCGCCTCGCGGCCCGGCCGCGGCCTACCCTGAGGAGGTCACCCACATCACCGGAGTCCGAGAAGCCGGAGAAGCCGCACGCCATGAGTGCCCTGAGCGAAACGCCCTATCCCTACGACGCGCCCGCCTCCCAGGCGCTCTTCGACCGCGCCTGTGCCGTCACGCCCGGCGGTGTGAACTCCCCGGTGCGCGCCTTCCGCGCCGTCGGCGGCACGCCCCGTTTCATGGTGTCCGGCCGCGGCCCGTACCTGACCGATGCGGACGGCCGGGAGTATGTCGACCTCGTCTGTTCCTGGGGGCCCATGATCCTCGGGCACGCGCACCCCGAGGTCATCGCCGCCGTGCAGGAGGCCGTCGCGCGCGGTACGTCCTTCGGCACGCCCGGTGAGGGCGAGGTCGCGCTCGCCGAGGAGATCGTCGCCCGCGTCGAGCCCATCGAGCAGGTCCGGCTGGTCAGCAGCGGGACCGAGGCGACCATGAGCGCCATCCGGCTCGCCCGTGGGTTCACCGGGCGGTCCAAGGTGATCAAGTTCGCCGGGTGCTACCACGGGCACGTGGACGCCCTGCTCGCCGCCGCCGGCTCCGGGGTCGCGACGTTCGCGCTGCCCGACACCCCCGGTGTCACCGGCGCCCAGGCCGGCGACACGATCGTGCTGCCGTACAACGATCTCGAGGCCGTGCAGGAGGCCTTCCACCGGCACCCCGGCGAGATCGCGTGCGTGATCACCGAGGCCTCGCCGGGCAACATGGGGGTCGTGCCGCCGGAGCCCGGGTTCAACCAGGGGCTCAGGGACGCCTGCCACAAGAACGGCGCCCTCTACATCTCCGACGAGGTGATGACCGGCTTCCGGACCAGCCGCGCCGGGTGGTACGGCGTCGACGGGGTCGAGCCCGATCTGATGACCTTCGGGAAGGTGATGGGGGGTGGGTTCCCCGCCGCCGCCTTCGGCGGGCGGGCCGACGTCATGGCCCACCTCGCGCCCGCCGGGCCGGTCTACCAGGCCGGCACGCTCTCCGGTAACCCCGTCGCCACCGCCGCCGGGCTCGCCCAGCTGCGGCTGCTGGACGACGCCGCGTACGACACGGTGAACGCGGTGTCCGCGCAGATCCAGGCCCTCGTCACCGAGGCGCTGAACAAGGAGGGCGTGGCGCACCGGGTGCAGACCGCCTCCAACATGTTCTCGGTGTTCTTCACCGACCGGCAGGTGCGCGACTACGAGGACGCCAAGCGACAGGAGTCCTTCCGCTTCACCGCGTTCTTCCACTCGCTGCTGTCGAACGGCGTCTACCTGCCGCCGTCGTCCTTCGAGTCCTGGTTCGTGTCCACGGCCCACGACGAGCGGGCCGTCCAGAAGATCGCCGACGCCCTTCCGGCGGCGGCCCGGGCGGCTGCGGAGGCCACCGCGTGAGCAACAGCATCAGCAGCAGCGACAACAGCGGCCGGGACAAGGACGTCACCGTCGTCCACCTCATGCGGCACGGTGAGGTCGAGAACCCGACCGGGATTCTGTACGGGCGGCTGCCCGGCTACCACCTGTCCGAGCTGGGCCGGCAGATGGCCGACCGGGTCGCCGAGCACCTCGCCTCGCGGGACGTGACGTACGTCTGCGCCTCACCGCTGGAGCGGGCGCAGGAGACGGCCACCCCGATCGCCAAGGCGCACGGTCTCGACCTGGACACCGACGAGCGGCTCATCGAGGCCGGCAACGTCTTCCAGGGCAAGACCTTCGGCGTCGGTGACGGCGCGCTGCAGCGGCCGGGGAACTGGAAGCACCTGGTCAACCCGTTCCGGCCGTCCTGGGGGGAGCCGTACGTCGACCAGGTCGTGCGGATGACGGGCGCGCTGAACGCGGCCAAGGACCAGGCGCGCGGGCACGAGGCGGTGCTGGTCAGCCATCAGCTGCCGATCTGGATCGTGCGGTCCTATGTCGAGCGGCGCCGGTTGTGGCACGATCCGCGCAAGCGGCAGTGCACGCTGGCCTCTCTCACGTCCTTCACCTACCTCGGCGACAAGATCGTGTCGGTCGGTTACAGCGAGCCCGCCATCGATCTCGTCCCGGCTCATCTGCGGGCCGGTGCCAAGCCGCAGAAGGGCAAGGGCACCGCTCAGGGGAAGGCCTTCGGGGCCTGAGGACGTCTGACCGCGGTTTCCTGACGGTCCGTTTGACGTAACTTAGGGTGTCTTTTCCGCAACTATTGCGAAAAACATAAGAATTATCGGAACCTCCCCGATCGTCGTGCCCTCTGAATGGGTGACCATCAGATGGCGCGATGAATCGGGGATTTCCATGCGCACCGACTCCCGGACCCTCTCCCGCCGGGGAATACTCGGCCTCGGCGCGGGTGCCGCTGCCGCCGCCACCCTCGCCGGCTGTGGGAGCCACACGTCATCGGACGGCGCCGGGCAGTCGAACGGTTCCGGTGACGGGAAGAACGGCCAGGACGGCGGCGCGAACGGCGCGCCGCAGGGCCGGCTCATCGGGGACGGCTCCACGTCGTACACCGGCAAGCAGCCGCACCAGCCGGCCGCGCCCGAGCCGCTGCAGCCCGGCCAGACCCCGCCGCAGTTCGTGATCTTCTCCTGGGACGGTGCCGGCGAGGTCGGCAACGGGCTCTTCCCGCGCTTCCTGGACCTCGCCAAGGAGCACGGCGCGAGCATGACCTTCTTCCTCTCGGGTCTCTACCTGCTGCCCGAGTCGAAGAAGCGCCTGTACCAGCCGCCGAACAACCGGGTCGGCGCCTCCGACATCGGCTACCTCAACGACGAGCACATCAAGGCGACGCTGACCAACGTCCGCCGGGCCTGGCTGGAAGGCCACGAGATCGGCACCCACTTCAACGGGCACTTCTGCGGCGATGCCCACACCTCGGTCAAGTGGTGGACGCCCCAGCAGTGGCACAGCGAGATCAAGCAGGCCAAGTCCTTTGTGAAGAACTGGAAGACCAACACCGGCTTCACCGACATGCCGGCCCTGCCGTTCGACTACGAGAAGGAACTGGTCGGCGGCCGTACGCCCTGTCTGCTCAACCAGGAGAACCTGCTGCCCACCGCCCGTGAACTGGGCTGGCGTTACGACGCCTCCTCGCCCGGCGGTCTGCAGATGTGGCCGGTGAAGAAGCACGGGCTGTGGGACCTGCCGCTCCAGGAGATCCCCTTCCCCGGCAAGAAGTTCCAGGTCCTCTCGATGGACTACAACATGATGTTCAACCAGTCGCAGAACTCGACCAAGGCGCCGGCCTACAACTACCCGGCCTGGCGCGAGCAGGCGGCCGGGGCGTACATCGCCGGCTTCAGGCGGGCATACTTCTCGAACCGGGCGCCGATGTTCATCGGCAACCACTTCGAGCACTGGAACGGCGGCATCTACATGGACGCCGTCGAGCAGGCCTTCAAGCACATCGCCCAGGCGAAGGAGAAGGGCGCCGACGTCCGGCTGGTCTCCTTCCGGCAGTTCGTCGACTGGATCGACGTGCAGAAGCCCGAGGTGCTCGCCAAGCTGCGCACGCTCGCTCCCGGGCAGGCGCCGGCCGGTGGCTGGAAGACCTTCCTCGCCTAGCCTCCCGCTCGCTCCCCGCAGCGCCCTCCCGCTCGGCCCCCTGTCGGAAATGTCCCGTGTAAATACGCCCTGAAATGCGGTTTTCCGCCCGGCAGGGGGGTGCCAGAGATCGCCGGAACGGACATGCGAAACTTTTCACATGAGTACCCGTAGCCGCGCCGTCCTGCTCAGCGCCGTGGCCGCCGTCGCGGCCCTGACCTTGTCCGCGTGCGGCAAGGGCGGCACCTCCGGCGGCGGTGGCAACATGGGCTTCGTCACCGGCCACAACGGCATCGACACCGTGCCGGCGGGCAAGCGCGCCGGCGCCCCGGACCTGTCCGGCCAGACCATCGACGGCAGGACCCTGGACGTCGCCGACTACAAGGGCCAGGTCGTCGTCATCAACGTCTGGGGCTCGTGGTGCGGGCCGTGCCGCGAGGAGGCCGAGTACTTCTCCAAGGTGTCGAAGCAGTACGACGGCAAGGGCGTGCAGTTCGTCGGCATCAACACCCGGGACACCAGCACCACCCCCGCGGTCGCCTTCGAGAAGGAGCACGGGATCAGCTACCCGAGCCTGTACGACCCCACGGGCAAGCTGATGCTCCGCTTCGAGAAGGGCACCCTCAACCCGCAGCTGATCCCCTCCACGCTCGTCATCGACAAGCACGGGAAGGTCGCCGCGCGGGCCCTGGAGGCGCTCGACGACACCGCCCTGCTGAAGATGCTCAAGCCGGTCCTCGCGGAGAAGTGACGTGAGCGCGCTCCTGACGCTGGCCGCGACGGGCCAGAACGAGACGGTGCGGAGCGGCGCCCTGCTGATCGCCCTGCCGGTCGCGCTGCTCGGCGGGCTCGTCTCCTTCTTCTCCCCCTGCGTCCTGCCCCTGGTCCCCGGCTACCTCTCCTATGTCACCGGCGTGGCCGGCACCGACCTGGCCGAGGCCAGACGCGGGCGGATGGCCACCGGTGCCCTCCTGTTCGTCCTCGGCTTCACCGCCGTGTTCGTCTCCGGCGGCGCGCTGTTCGGCTTCTTCGGCTCCACCCTGCAGGAGTACAAGGACACGCTGTCCAAGGTGCTCGGCGTGCTCATGGTCCTGCTGGGCGTCTTCTTCATGGGACTGATGCCCTGGCTGACCCAGCGCGAGTTCCGCTTCCACCGGCGTCCGGCGGCCGGTCTGATCGGCGCGCCCCTGCTCGGCGCCCTGTTCGGGGTCGGCTGGACCCCCTGCATCGGCCCGACCCTCGCCTCCGTCATCGCCCTGTCCTCCCAGCAGGCGAGCGCCGGCCGGGGCGCGATACTGACCGTCGCCTACTGCCTCGGCCTCGGCGTCCCCTTCGTGCTCACCGCGATCGCCTTCCGCAAGGCGCTCGGCGCGTTCGGCTGGGTCAAGCGCCATTACGTATGGGTGATGCGCATCGGCGGCACGATGATGATCGTGACCGGTGTGCTGCTGCTGACCGGCGCCTGGGACAGTCTGGTGCAGCAGATGCAGACCTGGTCCGACGGCTTCACTGTGGGGATCTGATCGATGAGCAAGACCGAAACCGACAAGAGCCGGGACCAGGCGGACGCGGACCAGGAGGACCTCGGCGCGGCCGGCTCCCAGCTGTCCACCGCCCCGCGCGAGGAGCTGTCCGCCGCCCCCGGCCTCGGCGTCATCGGCTGGGCCCGCTGGTTCTGGCGGCAGCTGACCTCCATGCGGGTCGCGCTGCTGCTGCTCCTGCTGCTCTCGCTCGGCGCGATCCCCGGCTCGCTCATCCCGCAGACCGGCGCCGACCTCAACAAGGTCGACGACTTCCGCAAGGCACACAAGACGCTCGCGCCGATCTACGACAAGCTCGGACTGTTCCACGTCTACAGCTCGGTGTGGTTCTCCGCGATCTACATCCTGCTGTTCGTCTCCCTCATCGGCTGCATCGTCCCGCGCACCTGGCAGTTCGTCGGCCAGCTGCGCGGCCGTCCGCCGGGCGCCCCCAAGCGGCTGACCCGGCTGCCCGCCTACACGACATGGCGTACGACCGCCGAGCCCGAGCAGGTCCGCGAGGCCGCGCTCGCCCTGCTGAAGAAGCGCCGCTTCCGCGCCCATGTCGCCGGGGACGCCGTCGCCGCCGAGAAGGGCTATCTGCGCGAGCTGGGCAACCTGGCCTTCCACATCGCCCTGATCGTGCTGCTGATCGCCTTCGCCTCCGGCCAGCTGTACAAGTCGGACGGCACCAAGCTGGTGGTCGAGGGCGACGGCTTCTCCAACGCGCTGTCGCAGTACGACGACTTCAAGTCCGGCAGCCTGTTCCAGAACGACGACCTCGTGCCGTTCAGCTTCGACCTGAAGGACTTCAGGGGCACCTACGAGGTCACCGGCCCCAACAGGGGCACGCCGCGCACCTTCGAAGCCAAGATCGACTACAGCCAGGGCGCGTACGGCAAGCAGAAGTCGACCACCATCCAGGTCAACCAGCCGCTGCACATCGGCGACGCCAAGGTCTACCTCGTCAGCCACGGCTACGCACCCGTCATCACCGTCCGCGACGGCAAGGGCGACGTCGTCTACCACGACGCCGTGCCGCTGCTGCCGCTCGACGGAAACGTCACCTCCAACGGTGTGATCAAGGTGATGGACGGCTACCGCGACGCGCAGGGCAGGAAGGACCAGCTCGGCTTCCAGGCCTTCTTCGTGCCGACCTTCGACCCGAAGAGCGGCACGATGCTCTCCCAGTTCCCGGCGCTGGTGAACCCGCTGCTCGCGGTGAACGCCTACCACGGTGACCTCGGCGTCAACTCCGGTATTCCGCAGAGTGTGTACCAGCTGGACAAGACGCACATGAAGGCGTTCAAGGACAGCAAGGGCCAGCTGCTGAAGAAGCTTCTCCAGCCGGGCGACACGCTCACGCTGCCGAACGGCGCCGGGTCGATCACCTTCGAGAAGGACATCAAGGAGTGGGCCGGCTTCGAGATCGTCCAGGAGCCCGGCAGCGGCTGGGCGCTGGGCGGTGCCCTCACCGCGATCTTCGGCCTGGCCGCCTCGCTGTTCATCCAGCGGCGCCGGGTGTGGGTGCGCGCGGTGCGCGGCGCCGACGGCGTGACGGTCGTCGAGATGGCCGGGCTGGGCCGCAGCGAGTCCGCCAAGGTGCCCGAGGAACTGGGCGACCTCGCCGGAATCCTCTACGACCAGGCGCCGGGGGCACCCGACCCCGACGACGACCCTTCAGAATCCCCCGACACCCCAGTCGTACCTGCCGAAGGGGCTGAGAAGTGACTCTCGCCGCCGCAACCGATCTCGCCGCCGCGACCAACGAACACCTGGCGAGCATCAGCAACACGCTGATCTACTCGTCGATGGCCGTCTACACCCTGGCCTTCTTCGCGTACATCGCCGAGTGGCTCTTCGGCAGCCGCAGCAAGGTGGCCCGTACGGCCGCCGCGCTGACGGCCCAGCCGGAGACCTCCGCGAAGGCCCCCGCCGTCACCGTCAAGCAGGCCGGCGGTACGGCCGTGCTGGAGCGGCCGAAGGTCGTGGTCCGCTCGGCCTCCGGCGCCCGTGATGTGCCGGACGGGCCGGGTGCGCACGGCGGGGACGCGCAGGGCGACCTCTACGGCCGCATCGCCGTCTCGCTCACCGTGCTCGCCTTCCTGGTGGAGCTGGCCGGTGTCGTCGCCCGCGCCGCCTCCGTGCAGCGGGCGCCGTGGGGCAACATGTACGAGTTCAACATCACCTTCTCCACGGTGGCCGTCGGCGTGTACCTCGCGCTGCTGGCGCTGAAGAAGAACGTGCGCTGGCTCGGGCTGTTCCTGATCACCACGGTCCTGCTGGACCTGGGCCTCGCGGTCACCGTCCTGTACACCGCGAGCGACCAGCTGGTGCCGGCGCTGCACTCGTACTGGCTGTACATCCACGTCTCCACCGCGATCTTCTGCGGCGCGGTGTTCTACGTCGGCGCGGTCGCCACGATCCTGTACCTGTTCAAGGACTCGTACGAGACCAAGCTGCAGACCGGCGGCAAGCCCGGTGCCTTCGCGACCTCGGTCCTGGAGCGCCTGCCCGCCTCCGCCTCGCTGGACAAGTTCGCCTACCGGGTCAACGCGGCGGTGTTCCCGCTGTGGACGTTCACGATCATCGCGGGCGCGATCTGGGCGGGCGACGCCTGGGGCCGCTACTGGAACTGGGACCCGAAGGAGACCTGGTCCTTCATCACCTGGGTCGCCTACGCCTGCTACCTGCACGCCCGGGCCACCGCCGGCTGGAAGGGCCGCAAGGCCGCCTACCTGGCGATGATCGCCTTCGGCTGCTGGCTGTTCAACTACTACGGCGTCAACATCTTCGTCAGCGGCAAGCACTCCTACGCGGGCGTGTGAGCCGAGGGTCGCCCACACTGGTGTCATGAGCGGTTCCATCGCACAGGGCACCAGCCAGACCCACGGGAACACGCACATACTCCACTTCCTGGTGCGGCTCCCGCGGCCCATGGAAGACGTCTGGCCGGCGGTGGCCACCCCCGAGGGACTCGGGGCGTGGTGCACCGCCGTCGACGTTCTGCAGCCCCGCCTCGACGGCGCGGTCACCCTGCGTGACCTGGGCTCCGGCCGGGTCACCGCCTGGGACGTGGACCGGGTCGCGGAGTACACCGTCGAGGGCGGCGGCCGGATCCGGTTCCATCTGGAGCGGGGCGGCGACGCGGAGAGCGTGCTGCGCTTCACCCACGAGTTCCAGGGCGAGGCGGCGTCGGAGTCGGACTGGCGCAACAGATTCGAACGCCTGATCGGCATCCTGGAGTCGTCCCGGCCTCTTCCGGGAAAGAAGCCGCCCGAGCCCTCGGAGCCCCTTCCCGGGCAGTTCACCTAGGGGGCGGCAGGTCACTCCTTCCCGGCGTCCGGCTCAGGACACCGCGGACAGGCTGCCGTGGGCCACCGAGGCGATGTGGTCGCGCAGCCGCTCGACGTACAGGCGCAGGTTCTTCGCCGCCACGTCCGTGTCCGGATACCGGCTCGCCAGCCACAGCCCCTCGTGCAGCCGGTTCACCCACACGCACACCTGGTCGCCGTACGACACCCGCAGCAGCGCGTGCGCCCGCTGCTCGGCCCAGCGTTCGGCGCCGGGGACGGCCCGGGTGTCGACGTAGGAGACGATCGAGTACAGGTCCGGCGAGGTCGGCCGGAAGTCCGCGCCGAGCAGGCTCAGCACCCGGGCCAGCGGCATCCGGGCGAGCGAGCGGTTGGCCTGCAGCTCCGCGCGCACCGCCCGCAGGGTCTCCGGGAAGCCCGTCGTACGGCCCACCGGGACCTCGATCGGGGCGCCGCCCACGTACCAGCCCACCGAGTCGCTCCAGCGCGACTTCACCCGGGTGTGGAACGGCACCACCGTCCGGTACACCGGCTGCCCGCCCAGCTCGTGCACGATCAGCCCGGTCGCGGCCAGCAGACCGACCAGGCTGCCGCCGTACGGCCTGCAGTACGCCTCGAACGCCGCCGCCTCGGCGGCGTCGGCCAGCGGCTCGCACAGCATCCGCTGCCGGGGCAGCGGGCCGCCCGGTTCCACTCCGAGGTCGACGGGGAAGCCGGGCAGCATGCCGTCGCAGCGCCGGATGAACTCGCGCCAGCGGCCGACGATGGCGTGCCGGGCGTCGATGCCGTCCGCGTCGGCCCGCTCCAGCTCGCAGAAGTCGACGTAACTGGCCGCCGGGGTGCGGGAGCCGGGGCCGGTGCCGGCCAGGCCCGCCGTGTACAGCTCGTGCACCTCGGCGGCGATCCGGGTCAGGGAGTAGGCGTCGACGTTGCTGTGGTCGAAGGCCATGTACACGCTGGCGCCGTCGTCCCGTACGACGGCCGTGTAGATCAGGTTCGGCCAGCGCAGCGCGTCCGCGACCGCGTCGAACCGGTGCTCGAGGCGCCGGACCAGCTCGTCCGCGTCCCGGAAGTCGCCTGCCTCCTCCCGGTGCAGGGACACGTCGGCGGCGTCCAGGGTGAAGCGGCGCAGTTCGTCTTCCGCGGGTCCCGCCCAGCGGAAGCCGCTGCGCAGCGTCTCGTGCCGTACCGTCCAGCCGCGCAGCGCCTCCTGCAGCACATCGAGGTCGACCGGGCCCGGCAGGTCGAAGGCGGTGCCGAGCCAGGTCGGCACGAACAGCCCGTCCTCCCGGACGCACCGGGCGGTCCTGATGTGCGACTCCTGGATGTACGCCGGGGGCCGGCAGTCGTCCGGGAGTGCCGTCGCCGCCGCCACCGTCGCCGGGCTCAGCGTCCATTCGACGAGCCGTCCCGGCCGGACCTCGCAGCGCTGGATGTCAGTGATTCGCACGCGTCTCCCATCGCAGAAAGGGGGCCCCTGGTCGCGGGCCCCCTTCAAGGGCCAATGCCACGGGACGCGAACGGGACATGCCCGGCGGGTTCGTTTCAGCGGAACGGGTGGCGGCCCGGACACGGGATTGACAGGGGTGGCCCGGTTCAGCCGACGGTGATCGAGTCCAGCTTCTCGCGCAGGTACACGTGCGAGTCGACCGGCGGGTACGTCACCCGGCCCACCGGCGCCGGCACGGACTCCACGACGGTGCCCGGGGTGCACTCGCCGAAGTACACGAGCGACATCAGCTCCTCGGCGGGCGCGTCGGCGGGCGGGGGCAGCACCCGGTGCCGCCCGGACCGCCACCGGTCGCCGGTCCAACGGGCCAGCAGATCACCGGTGTTGATGGTGAAGGCGTCCGGGTCGTACGGCGCGTCCTCCCAGCCGCCGGCGTCGGTGTACACCTGAAGCCCGCCCTTCCCGGCCTGCCGGTCGAGAATGGTCACGGTGCCGAAGTCGGTGTGCGGCCCGATCCGGAACTGCCCGGGCAGCGGCTCGCCGACGACGTCCGTCCCCGGATACCAGTTGATGTTGAAGCCGTACGTCGGACGGTCCATGTGCCGGGAGAAGAAGTCGGGTTCGAGTCCGAGCGCGTACCCGAGCAGTGACAGCAGCTCCTTCTCCAGGGCGGCCATGCGCGACAGGTAGGTCCTGCACAGCTCCCGGAGCTCCGGCACCTCGGCCGGCCATACGTTGGACGCGTACCACTCGGCGTTGACGACCGGGTCCTCGAAGGGCTCGTCCGTGGCGAAGGTCAGCGACTCCTTCAGGTCGGGCGGTGTCTCGGTACCCTCCGCGTACCCGTTGGCCTCGGCACCGGGCCCGAGCCAGCCCCGGCCGCCGACTTTCGCCTCGTACCGCCGCTTGACCTCGACGGGCAGCAGGAAGAACTCCCGCGCGGCCGCCCGGATCCCGGCCCGCAGCCCGGGCTCCACACCGTGCCTGGTGACCAGCAGGAACCCGGCGGTCTGCAGTGCCTGGTCGACGGTACGGGCGAGGGCGGCGCGGCTCCCGTCGTCGCCGTGGAGCCACGGCCGCAGATCAATGGTCGGAACGCGCGTGTCACTCACCGATGTCCTCGTTCCACAGCTCGGGGTTGTCCTTGACGAAGGCGCGCAGCACCGAGACGCACTCGGGGTCCTCCAGGACCAGGATCTCCACGCCGTGCTCGGCCAGCCACTCATGGCCGCCGTGGAAGGTGGTGGCCTCGCCGATCACCACCCGGGAGATACCGAACTGGCGGATCAGGCCGCTGCAGTACCAGCAGGGGGAGAGGGTGGTGACCATGGTGGTGCCACGGTACGTGCGCCGCCGTCCCGCCGCGCGGAAGGCGGCCGTCTCCGCGTGGGCGGAGGGGTCGCCGTCCTGGACCCGGCGGTTGCGGCCACGGCCGAGGAGGGTGCCGTCCGGGGCGTAGAGGGCGGCACCGATCGGGATCCCGCCCTCGGCCAGGCCGGCACGGGCCTCCGCTACGGCGGTGGCGAGCCAGACGCGGGCCTGTCGTTCGTCCATGGCCCCCACTGTGCTGGGCGGGAGGAGCGCGGGGCAACGCGGGGCGGGGGTGTCGAGGACCCTGCCGGTGTCCTCGCCCCGTGTCTGTTGCTCCCCGGGAATGAATCCCTCGTCGCGGCGAGAGCCGCCTGCCCGATCACCTGAGTGTGCGTCAAGACAATCGGTGTCGGCCGAGTTGAGCGGGACCCGAAACCAGGGCGGAGCACATGACACGACTCACGTCGCCTGCGAACCGACGAACCGGGGCAGGAGGACAGGGCAGACGGCGGCTGCTGCGGCTGAGAGCCACCGCCGCGGCGGGCCTGCTGCTGCTCGGACTCGCCTCCCAGGCACAGGCCATCGACTCCACCATCTCGGTGAACAACAGCCGCACGGGATGGGACGCGAACGAGCCGAACCTGTCGCCGGCCCAGGTGTCCTCGTCGAGCTTCGGACAGCGCTGGTCCACCGCGGTGAGCGGTGCGGTGGAGGGCCAACCGCTGGTCACCGGCAGGCATGTGATCGTCGCCACCGAGAACAACTACGTCTACGGCATCGACGCCGTCACCGGGCAGAAGAACTGGACCCGTCAGCTCGGCCCGACCTGGCCCACCTCGGCGGTCAACTGCAGCTCTCCCGCATCGAGCACGGGGATCACCTCGACTCCGGTTTACGACCATGCGTCCAACACCGTCTACCTCACCAGCAAGGTCAATGACGGCGCGGACGTGCAGCACCCGCACTGGTACTTCCACGCGTTGGACGCCTCCACCGGCGCCGAGCGCGCGGGCTGGCCGGTGCGGATCCAGGGCACGCCGACCAACAGCCCCGGCCATCCGTTCAACGCGTTCACCTCCCTGCAGCGTGCGGGGCTGCTCCTGCTGAACGGCTGGGTTTACGCGGGCTTCGGCTCCCTCTGCGACCACGCTCCGTACGTCGGCCAGGTGGTCGGGGTGAGGACCGCCAGCCGTCGTCTGACCCTGTGGTCCGCCGAGGCCGGCACCGACAACCAGGGGGCCGGTATCTGGCAGAGCGGCGGCGGCCTGGTCTCGGACGGCCCCGGCCGGATCTTCCTCAGCACCGGCAACGGCTTCGGGACGGGCTCCTCGCCGAGCCCCGGCCCGGGCAACAAGCCGCCCGGCCGCCTCGGCGAGTCGGTGGTCCGGCTCGGCGTGAACAGCGATGGCAGCCTCTCGGCGCGGGACTTCTTCAGCCCGGCCAACAACAAGACACTGGACGACCACGACAGGGACCTCGGCTCGGGCGGGCCGGTCGCGCTGCCCGGCAGTTTCGGCACCGCCGCGCACCCGCACCTGCTGGTGCAGGTCGGCAAGGACGGCCGGGTCTTCCTGCTGGACCGGAACAACCTGGGTGGCATGGGCCAGGGCCCGAACGGCACGGACAAACCGGTGAGCGTGGCCGGACCGTTCGAGGGCGTCTGGGGGCACCCCGGCGTCTGGGGCGGTGGCGGAGGCTACGTGTACACCGTGGCCGCCAATGGCGGTTCACCGCTGCGCGCGCTGAAGTTCAGGGTGAACAGTTCCGGCATTCCGACCCTGACCAGCGTGGGCACCAGCAACGAGGGATTCGGCTACGGCTCCGGTTCTCCCGTGGTCACCTCGAACGGAACGACCGGCGGCTCCGCGCTGGTCTGGGTGGTCTTCTCCGGCTCCGGCTCCACCACCGGTGGTGCACTACGGGTCTACGACGCGGTGCCCGTGAACGGCGTCATGCACCTGCGCCGCTCCTTCCCGATCGGCACGGCGTACGGCTTCGTGGTCCCCGCCACCGACGGCGGCCGGGTCTACGTGGGGACCTCGTCCGGCCACGTGGTGGCCTTCGGGGCCGCGGCCCCGCCCTCCGGCACGGCGGGCGCGGCCTCCGGCACGGCGGACCCGCCCGCCGGCACCGCGGGCCCGTCCTCCGGCACGCAGACAGGTGGCTGCCGCCCCTGTGGGGGTTCGGACCAGTACGGGTCCTGAGCCTCGCCGCCCGAGCCCCGGCCCCGGACGCACCTCAGCGGAAGCGTCTGGGGGCGGGGCCGGAGCCGGCGGCCGGGATCGGGTCGGTGACCAGGTGGTGGTGCGGCGAGAGGGGGCAGGCCGGGTCGGTGGCGGCCGGATCGCCGGTGAACTGGAAGGCCTGGCAGCGGCAGCCGCCGTGGTCCACCTCGCGCAGTGCGCAGCCGCGACACGGCTCCGGCATCCAGGCGGTGCCCCGGAACCGGTTGAAGGCGGGGGAGTCGTGCCAGATCGCCGCCAGATCCTCGGTGACCGCGCTGGGCACCGGCAGAGCGGGCAGCTGAGCGGCGGCGAGGCAGGGCAGCACGTCGCCGTCGGGCGCGACGACCAGCTGACGCTCTCCCCAGCCGTTCATGCACGGCTTCACCGCGCCGGTGTGGTGATCGGCGGCGACGAGCACGATCTCGGCCCGCCCGATGTGGCGTTCCCGGGCCGCGGCGACGTCCCGCTCGGCCTGCCGGACCTGTTCCCCGTTGGGCGCGAGGTGGGCGCGGTTGCGCCAGGCCCAGCCGTAGTACTGGGTGTGCGCGAGCTCGACCCGGTCGGCGCCCAGCGCCACCGCCTGGTCGGCGAGGTCGCCGAGCCGCGCCAGATTGCCCCGGTGCAGCACGGCGTTGACGGTCAGCGGCAGGCCGGCGCCGGTGAACCGCCGTGCCGCGGTGAGCTTTCGCTCGTGCGCGCTGAATCCGGCGACGGCGTCGGCGCGGCCCGCGTCGGCGTCCTGGAGTGACAGTTGCACATGGTCGAGGCCCGCGTCGGCGAGTTCGGCGGCCCGCCCGGCGGCCAGCGGGATGCCGCTGGTGACCAGGTTGGTGTAGAGACCCAGCCGACGGGCCCGGTCGACGAGGACCGTCAGATCGCGACGCAGCAGCGGTTCACCGCCGGTGAGGTGGACCTGGAGCACGCCCAGTTCCCGCGCCTGGTCGAGGATCCGCAGCCAATGCTCCGTCTGAAGTTCGTCGCGGTGGCGGGAGAGTTCGACCGGGTTGGAGCAGTAGAGGCACTGGAGCGGGCAGCGGTAGGTGAGTTCGGCGATCAGGCCGAGTGGAGCGGGCGTGCGTACGGCGGTGCCGGACGGGCCGGCGGCGGCGACGGGGCGGGCGGGTGCGCCGGTGCCGTCCAGGGCGAGCAGCCGCCGTTCGGCGAGATCGGCGAGCAGCGCGCCCACCTGCTCGCCGTCCACCCCGTCGTACTCGTCGCGGAGCCGGGCGGTGATCGCTCGCGCGCCCCGGCGTCCGTCGCAGTGCCGGAGTACGGCGGCCGCGCTGTCGTTGAGCATCAGCACGCCCTCGGGGTAGACCAGCGCGGCCTGGTTCCGGACCGGGTCGTGCACCAGCCGCACCCCCTTGCGCAGGCCGGGGATCACGGTGGAGCCGGCGGTGCTCACCGGGCGGCCCCGTAGTCGACCGCGTCCAGCATGGCGTTGAGGACCTCGCACTTGAAGGCCAGGGCGTCGATCGCGGCCTGCTGCTGCTCACCGGTGACACAGTGGTCCAGGACGAGCTCGAGGGTGCGGGCGCTGTCCTTCCGGGCGACCGGGATGCGGCGCTCGAAGTAGCCGTAGCCGGCCGGGTCGATCCACTCGTAGTGCCGGCGCCAGGCGGCGACGCGGGCAGCCATGTGGTCGGGCGAGAACATCTCGGTGAGCGCCGCTGCCACACCTTCGGTCCACGGTCTGGTCCGGCAGAAGTGCAGGTAGCCGTCGACGGCGAAGCGCACACCACGGGCGACGTGCCGCTCGTCGAGGACCTCGGCGCGGTCCAGGCCGACCGCCTCGGCGAGCACCAGCCAGTCGGCCAGCCCGCCGTCGGTGCCGCTTGTGCCGTCCTGCTGGCCGAGCCGCTCGGCCCAGACCCGGCGGACCTCCGGCAGTGGGCAGTTGGCGATGATCGCGGCGTTCTTGCGGGTGAGGCAGAGCTGGTAGTACCAGCGGTTGGCGACCCAGTGCCGCAACTCCGGCGGCGTGCAGCCACCGGAGTGCAGGCGCTGGTGGAACGGGTGGCTGTCCCAGTACCGTCCGCGCAGGTCGTACAGCCTGGCGGCGAACCGGTCGCGGGTCAGCGCTTGCGCCACGGGGCGGTCTGTCCGGCGTAGGCGGTGATCTCGGCGCCGGTGCGGTGGCATTCCACCACCGGGGCCGACCAGGCGGGTTTGGCTGCGACCCGCCGGACCGGGGGCGCGCTGGGGGCGGGTCGCCGTGTGCGGGTGGCGGTCACAGGTGCCTCCTTGGTGAGCGGGGCGGGAGCGGACCCGCGGGCCTGCCGGTGCGGGACCGTCCTTACGGCAGGACGCTACGAGCCCGCCCGCCCGGCCGCCGGTTCAGCGCCCCCGAACGGGTGACGGCCCAGGGCGCGAACACTGCGGGAGTACCGGGGCCGCGCGGCGACCGCCCGCCAGATCCGCTCCGGCGGCGCGCCGGTCGGCGTAGGAGGAGTGCAGCAGCAACGGGGACGCGAACGCGGGCCGGCAGGGCGGCACGGACGGCTCCGGCGGCGCGTCCGGCACCGGGAGCGGTGGCAGGAGCAGTGGAGGCAGCGGATCCGCAGTTCGGGGGGTTCCAGCACCACCGGAGGTTCCAGCGGCTCCGGCGGCTCCACCATATGTTCTGCAGCGGGTACGCCGCCGCCCCGATCCTGGGCCGGGTGGCCGCGAAGTTGCCTGAGGTGAGCGGCAGTTGGGGGGCTCAGTCGGCCACCCGCAGCAGCAGCTTGCCCGTGCTCGACCGTCCTCCCATCAGCCGGTGTGCCTCCGCCGCCCGGGCGAGCGGGAACTCGGCCGTCACCGGCAGGGTCACCGTGCCGTCGGCCGCCTTCGCGAACGCCCGCTCCGACAGCCGGCGCAGGGCGTCCGGCGCGGTCCGGGCCAGGTTCAGGATGGAGAAGCCGGAGACAGAGACGCCGAGCGGGTACAGCTCGGGCTGGCCCACGCTCCACGGCTCGGCGCCGCTCGCGTTGCCGTAGGAGACCAGGCGTCCGAAGGGCGCCAGCGAGGCCAGCCCCGCGCGCAGGGTGTCGCCGCCGACGGGGTCCAGCACCAGGTCGGCGCCGCGCCCCCCGGTCGCCGCGCGCACCGGTTCCTGGAAGGAGCCGACGAACACCTCGTCGTAGCCGTGGCTCTTGGCGTGGGCGGCCTTCGCGGCCGAGGAGACCACGCCGTACACCGCCCCGGCGCCCGCGGCCCGGGCGAGCTGCCCGACCGCCGTGCCGACCCCGCCGGCCGCGCCCTGGACGAGGACGGACTCGCCGGGCTGGAGCCGGCCGACGGTGTGGACGAGGGCGTAGGCCGTGGGCAGCACCGTCGGCAGGGTCGCGGCGGTGCGCAGGTCCAGGCCGGAGGGGACCGGGAAGGCGGTCGCCGCCCCGGCCACCGCCACCTCCGCGTACGCGCCTCCCTCGGTGAGCGCGACCACCTCCTGGCCGACGGCCAGGCCGGTGACGCCGGCGCCGAGCGCGCGGACGCGGCCGGAGACCTCCAGGCCGGGCACGTACGGCAGCGCGGGCACCCGGTAGCCCTCCGCGCGGGCCTTGAGGTCGGCGAAGTTCACGCCGGTGTAGGCCACGTCGATGCTCACCTGCCCGGGGCCGGGCTCCGGCACCTCGGCCGTCACCGGTCGCAGCACCTCGGGACCGCCGTACTCCTGGAACTCCACCGCGCGCATGCCACACCCCTGGCTCGAACCGACTGTTCAATCAAAAGCGAACACTCGCGAGTGTATGGTTTCCATCGAACACTCGGCAAGAGGAAGAGGGGAGCGTGGCGTGACCACCGGCAGTCACCGGGCCGCCCCGGAGCACACTCACCCCGACGACGTGCCCGTTCTCACGGCGCTCGCCGCCCTCGCCGACCCCGTGCGCCTCACCCTGGTCAGGGAGCTGGCAGGCTCCGCCGACTGGACCCGCAGCTGCGGCAGCTTCGATGTGCCGGTCGGCAAGGCCGCCCTCAGCCACCACTTCGCGGTGCTGCGCGGGGCCGGGCTGGTCGAGCAGCGCGACGAGGGCCCCCGACGGGTCAACCGGCTGCGCCGGGCCGAGTTCGACGCCCGCTTCCCGGGGCTGCTCGACCTCGTCCTGCGCGACGACCCGTTTTCCTGACGGCTCTTCACATCCCTTTTGCCGGCCTTCTCGCACCGACGACCCGCACGTACGGGCCAGGGCTCCGGCCGCCGCCGACGACCGCTCGCCGTACTCCAAGGTGACGACCCGGCGCCCCGACCCCCACGAGGTCGTGCTCCGGTACCCGGTGGCCGCCCTCCGGTGAACTGCGGGTATCGGCACCGCCGATGACCCCATCGGCAGCGCCCCGCACTGGCGCGTGGACCGGCACCGGGGGCCGTTCGTAGCGTCACTGCCATGACCTCAGAGACCAGGGGCACGGCCCAGCTGACCACCGCCATGATGCTCTCCGGCACCCTCGGCGTCTTCGTCGTGGAGTCGGGTGCCTCGCCCTTCGACGTCGTCTTCTTCCGCGTCCTGTTCGGCGCCCTCGCCCTCGGCGGCTATGCCGCCGCCCGCGGCTGGCTGCGCGACCACGGCTTCACCCGCCGCACCCTCGGACTCGCCGTGCTCGGCGGGGTGTTCATCGTCCTCAACTGGGTGCTGCTGTTCTCGTCGTACCAGAACACGTCCATCTCGGTGGCCACGGTCGTCTACCACACGCAGCCCTTCTACGTGGTCCTCCTCGGCGCCCTGCTGTTCCGCGAACGGCTCAGCGCCGCGAAGGCGGGCTGGATCGCGGTCGCCTTCGCCGGGCTGGTCCTCGTCTCGGGCGTCACCCCCGGCGACTTCACGAGCGGCGGCTCGTACCTGCTCGGCATCGGCCAGGCCCTCCTCGCCGCCCTGCTCTACGGCCTGTCCACCCTGGCCACCAAGCGGATCACCGGTGTCCGCCCGCACCTGATCGCCCTCGTCCAGGTCCTCGTCGGCATCCCGCTCCTGCTGCCCTTCGCGGACTTCGGCGCGATGAGCGGCACCGGCTGGAGGTGGGGCTGGCTCATCGGGCTCGGCCTGATCCACACCGGGGTGATGTACGTCCTCATGTACGCCGCCTACGCCCAGCTGCCCACCGCGAAGATCGCCGTCCTGGCCTTCGTCTACCCGGCCGTGGCGATGCTGATGGACTGGCTGGTCTACGGCCACCACATCGGGCTCGTCCAGACGCTGGGCGTCCCGCTGATCGTGACGGCGAGCCTGAAGGTCACCCTGGCCCGTCCTGCTCGGCGACCAGCCGCCGCGCCTGCTCCGCGAACAGCCGGGCGTGCGCCGGAAGCCGCTTCCCGGCCCGCCACGCCAGCTGCGTGCGAAGCGTGAACGGCGGCTCCCAGTCCAGCCGTACCAGAGAGCCCTCCGCGAGTTCGGCGGCGACCGTCACCTCGGGCAGCAGCGCGATCCCGAGGCCGGCCGCCGCCGCGCGCTTGGTGGCCTCGATCGTGCCGAACTCCATGAACTCCACGTCCCCGAAGGACCTCAGCTCCCGCTCGAACAGGTCCCGGTAGGCGCAGCCGGGCTCGGTGGCCAGCAGGGGCTGGTCCGTCAGGCCGGCGGTCGTCACGGGGGAGGTGCTCAGTGCGTGCCCGGGCGCCGCGACCAGCGCCAGCGGCTCCACCGCGAGCACGGCGCTCTCCAGCCCCGGGTGCTCGGTCTCCTCCTCCATCAGGAACCCCACGTCGTAGGTGCCCTGACGCAGCGCCTGCCGGGTCTCGTCGCCGATGGTGGTGCGCAGCGCGAGCCGCACCCTGGGGTGGCGGTGGTGGAAGTACTCCAGCAGCGGCGGCAGCCGGTAGGAGGTGAGCGACTCCATGGTCCCGACGGTGAGGGTGCCGGAGGGCTCCTCCGGCTCGACGACCGCCGCCCGGGCCTCCTCCGCCAGCTCGATGATCTGCCGGGCGTACGGCAGCAGCCGCTCACCGGCCTCGGTGAGCCGGATCCGGCCGCCGAGCCGGTCGAACAGCTCGATGCCGAGGGAGGACTCCAGGGTGCGGATCTGACCGGTCACGCTGGACTGGGCGTACGACAGCTCGGCCGCGGCCCGGGTGAAGCTCAGCACCGTGGCGACCTTCTCGAAGGTGACGAGCAGCCGGAGTTCCATCAGCCCTGCTCGGGGTCGTCCCTGTTCAGGGACTTGAGGAACTCGGGGTTGTCGTCGGGGGCGACCCACTGCCCGGGCGTGGCGCCGCCGCCCGCCGGGGCCGTCTGCCGCGCCCTGCCGGTGATCAGCCAGGCCACCGGCCCGACCAGCACCTCGCCGAAGAGCAGGATGATGACCACCCACACCACCTTCGGCAGATGCCGCACCTCTTCCTCCGGGGTGTTCAGGCAGTCCACGAAGGCGTAGATCCACAGGGCCAGGACCAGCAGGAACGGCAGATACCTGAGCATGGTGTGCGATCCCCCGACGAAGTGAGACGGCCCCGGTGACCGGGCCAGGGTAACGGGTGGCAGATACTGGGACACATGGCTTACGACGATCTTCGCTCCCTGCTGCGGGCGCTGGAGCGCGAGGGCGACCTCAAGCGCATCAAGGCCGAGGTCGACCCGTATCTGGAAGTCGGGGAGATCGTCGACCGGGTGCAGAAGTCCGGCGGCCCCGCCCTGCTCTTCGAGAACGTGAAGGGCTCGGCGATGCCGCTCGCCATGAACGTCTTCGGCACCGACCGCCGCCTGCTGAAGGCGCTGGGCCTGAAGTCGTACGGCGAGATCTCCGAGAAGATCGGCGGCCTGCTGCGGCCCGAGCTGCCGCACGGCTTCGTCGGCGTGCGCGAGGCCTTCGGCAAGCTCGGCGCGATGACCCACGTGCCGCCGAGGAAGGTCAAGGAGGCGCCGGTGCAGGAGGTCGTCCTGCACGGTGACGAGGTGGACCTCGACCGGCTCCCGGCGCTGTTCACCTGGCCGAAGGACGGCGGCTCCTTCTTCAACCTGGGGCTCACGCACACCAAGGACCCGGAGACGGGCATCCGCAACCTCGGGCTGTACCGCCTGCAGCGCCACGACCGGCGCACCATCGGCATGCACTGGCAGATCCACAAGGACAGCCGCAACCACTACCAGGTGGCGGCGCGGCGCGGTGAGCGCCTGCCGGTGGCCATCGCCTTCGGGTGTCCGCCCGCCGTGACGTACGCCTCCACGGCCCCCCTCCCCGGTGACATCGACGAATACCTCTTCGCCGGGTTCATCGCGGGCAGGCGGATCGAGATGGTCGACTGCAAGACCGTCCCGCTCCAGGTGCCGGCGAACGCCGAGGTCGTCCTCGAGGGCTGGCTGGAGCCGGGCGAGATGCTGCCCGAGGGCCCCTTCGGCGACCACACCGGCTTCTACACCCCGCAGGAGCCGTTCCCCGCGCTGAAGATCGACTGCGTCACGATGCGGAAGCGCCCGCTGCTGCAGTCGATCGTGGTCGGCCGCCCGCCGACGGAGGACGGCCCCCTGGGCCGCGCCACGGAGCGTTTCTTCCTCCCGCTGCTGAAGATCATCGTCCCGGACATCGTGGACTACCACCTGCCCGAGGCCGGCGGCTTCCACAACTGCGCGATCGTCTCGATCGACAAGAAGTACCCCAAGCACGCGCAGAAGGTGATGCACGCGATCTGGGGCGCGCACATGATGTCCCTGACCAAGCTGATCGTGGTCGTGGACGCCGACTGCGACGTGCACGATCTGCACGAGGTCGCCTGGCGGGCCCTCGGCAACACCGACTACGCCCGTGACCTCACCGTTGCCGAAGGCCCCGTCGACCATCTCGACCACGCCTCCTACCAGCAGTTCTGGGGCGGCAAGGCTGGGATCGACGCGACGAAGAAGTGGCCCGAGGAGGGCTACACCCGCGACGGGGGCTGGCCGGACATGGTCCTGTCGGACCCGGCTACGGCGGCCCTGGTGGACCGCCGCTGGAAGGAGTACGGCCTGTGAGCACCGCTTCCGCCGCGATCCCCCAGCCGGGACGCACGAAGGCCTTCCTGCGCCTGGTGATGATCGAGCACTCGGTCTTCGCGCTGCCCTTCGCCTACATCGCCTCGCTCACGGCGATGTACGAGTGGGACAGGAACATCCACTGGGGCCGGCTGCTGCTGGTCACCGTCTGCATGGTCGGCCTGCGCACGTTCGCGATGGCGGTCAACCGGATCATCGACCGCGAGATCGACGCCCGGAACCCCCGTACGGCCCACCGCGAGCTGGTCACCGGGGCCATGTCGGTCCGGCACGCCTGGACCGGCGCCCTGATCGCCCTGGTGATCTTCCTCGGCGCGGCCGCCCTGCTGAACCCGCTGTGCCTGGCCCTGGCGCCGGTGGCGGTGATCCCCATGGTGGTCTACCCCTACGGCAAACGGTTCACGAACTTTCCCCAGGCGATCCTGGGCCTCGCCCAGGCGATGGGGCCGGTGGGCGGCTGGCTCGCCGTCTCCGGCACCTGGAACTGGCAGGCGGTGATCCTCGGCCTCGCCGTCGGCATCTGGATCGGCGGCTTCGACCTGATCTACGCCTGCCAGGACGTCGAGACCGACCGGGAGATCGGCGTCATGTCGGTACCGGCCCGCTTCGGCATCCCGGCCGCCATCCGGGGCGCGCGGGCCTGCCACACGATCACGACGGCCCTGTTCGTCTGGTACGGCGTCGTCACCGGCGCGGGTGCTTTCTTCTGGCTCGGCCTGCTGATCGTCGCGGGTGCGTTCCTCTACGAGCACTCGATCGTCCGGCCGCACGACCTCTCCCGCCTGAACAGGGCGTTCTTCAGCGTCAACGGATTCATCGGCATCGCCCTGTTCGTATGCGCCCTGCTCGACCTGCTGGTGCGGGGGCTGACCGTCTGACGGTCCGGTCCGCCGGTACGCTCAAAGTGTGAACGCAGGAGAATCGCAGCGCGTGCCTTGGATCGTGGGGGTGTCCGGTGCTTCCGGGACGCCGTATGCGGCGGCCGTGCTGCGCGCACTTCTGGCGGCGGGGGAGGCGGTCGACCTGGTGGTCAGCCGGGCCTCGCGGCTGACCCTGCTGGACGAGACCGGCATCTCGTTCCGGGACGCCCACTGGCAGGACGACCTGCGGGAATGGCTGGCCCGGGGCGCCGACGGCAAGCCCGGGACCTTCGACGTGGACATCAGCGGGGTGCGGTACTGGAGCGCGGGCGACCTCGCGGCCGGGCCGTCCTCGGGCTCGTACCCGGCGAAGGGGATGCTGATCGTGCCCGCCTCGACGGCCTGTGTCGCGGGCGTCGCGCTGGGCCTGTCCAAGGATCTGCTGCAGCGGGCGGCGAGCGTCACCCTCAAGGAGCGCCGTCCCCTGGTCGTGGCGGTGCGCGAGACCCCGCTGAACGGCCAGACCCTGAGGCATCTCGTGGCGCTGGACGACACCGGCGCGAGCGTCGTACCGGCCTCGCCCGCCTTCTACGCGGGCGCCACCCACATCCAGGACCTGGTGGACTTCGTCGCCGGGCGGGTGCTGGACGCGGCGGGCGTCGGGCACGGCCTGTACCGGCGCTGGAAGGGCGAACTGGGTGGCGGCACGGACCAGTAGCGCACATCGCAGTACGGCTCATCACTTCAGGAACTCTTCAGACCTCTTCAGCGGAAGGCTTCGATCGCATGGACGCGGTGGACAGGCAGCTCATCCAGGCCCTGAGGGAGAACGGCCGGGCCTCGTACGCGGAGCTGGGGCGCCTTGTCGGCCTGTCGGGCCCCAGCGTCACCGACCGCATCAACCGTCTCGAGGCGGCCGGTGTCATCACCGGCTACCGCGCCACGGTGAACGCGGCCTCCCTCGGCCTCGGCGTCATCGCGCTGATCGGCATCTCGCTCTCCGACGCCGCCGACCACGAGGACGTCGCCCAGCGGCTGCGGGACCTCCCGGAGATCGAGGACTGCTGGTTCATCGCCGGTGACGACTCCTTCATGCTCAAGGTGCGCGCGACGGACGTGGACGGCCTGGAGAAGATCATCCGCCGGCTGTCCGGCACCAAGGGCGTCTCCCGGACCCGTACCACCATCGTGCTCTCCACCAAGTGGGAGAACCGGGTCGGGGAACTGCCCGAAGAGGTCTAGGGATACCGTGGGGCGAGCTGTCGTAGAAAGGGCGTGTTGGCATGGACGTCGGGCTCAAGCGCGAGCTGGAGGAGAAGGTCCGCTCCGGTGAGCGGCTGACCCGCGAGGACGGCATCGCGCTGTACGAGTCGGACGACCTGGCGTGGCTCGGCGGCCTCGCCCACGAGGTGCGCACCCGCAAGAACGGCGACGTCGTGCACTTCAACGTCAACCGGCACCTCAACATGACCAACGTGTGCACGGCCTCCTGCGCCTACTGCTCCTTCCAGCGCAAGCCGGGGGAGAAGGACGCGTACACGATGCGCATCGAGGAGGCCGTGAAGCTCGCCAGGACGATGGAGTCGGAGAACCTCACCGAGCTGCACATCGTCAACGGCCTGCACCCGAACCTGCCGTGGCGCTACTACCCGCGCTCCCTGCGCGAGCTGAAGGCCGCCCTGCCGAACGTCTCCCTGAAAGCCTTCACGGCGACGGAGATCCACCACTTCGAGACGATCAGCGGTCTGTCCGCCTCGGAGATCCTGGACGAGCTGATCGACGCGGGCCTGGAGTCGCTGACCGGCGGCGGCGCGGAGATCTTCGACTGGGAGGTCCGGCAGCACATCGTGGACCACCGCACCCACTGGGAGGACTGGTCCCGCATCCACCGCCTGGCGCACGAGAAGGGTCTGAAGACCCCGTGCACCATGCTGTACGGCCACATCGAGGAGCCCCGCCACCGCGTCGACCACGTCCTGCGCCTGCGCGAGCTGCAGGACGAGACGAACGGCTTCCAGGTCTTCATCCCGCTGCGCTACCAGCACGACTTCGTGGACATGAAGGACGGCAAGATCCGCAACCGCCTTCAGGCCCGCACCCAGATGGCGACCGGCGCGGAGGCCCTGAAGACCTTCGCGGTGTCGAGGCTGCTGTTCGACAACGTCCCGCACGTGAAGGTCTTCTGGGTGATGCACGGCGTGCAGACCGCCCAGCTGGCCCTCCAGCACGGCGCGGACGACATGGACGGCTCGGTCGTGGAGTACAAGATCACCCACGATGCGGACAACTTCGGCACGCCGAACAAGCTGACCCGCGAGGACCTGCTGGAACTGATCCGCGACGCGGGCTTCCGCCCGGTGGAGCGGAACACCCGGTACGAGATCATCCGCGAGTACGACGGCCCGGACCCGGCGCGCCGGGAGTCTCCTCAGCCGATGCGGGTCTGACTCCGCGGCGGGGGGTACCCGGTGGGCATGGCTGTCACGAAGGCCCCCGAGGACGCCTACACGGCGGAGCCCTTCGTTCCGGAGGGTGCCGGTCTCACCGCCCTGCGCAGGGCCGCGGCCGACTGCCGGGGCTGCCCCCTGCACGAGAACGCCACGCAGACGGTGTTCGGCGCCGGAAACCCGCACGCGCGCGTGATGCTCGTCGGTGAGCAACCCGGCGACCAGGAGGACCGGCAGGGCAAACCCTTCGTCGGGCCTGCGGGCCGGATGCTGGACAAGGCGCTCGCGGAGGCCGGTATCGATCCCGGCGACGCCTACGTGACCAACGCCGTCAAGCACTTCAAGTTCACCCGGGCCGAGCCGCGCAAGCGCCGTATCCACAAGGCGCCGAGCCTCAGGGAGATGACCGCCTGCGGCCCCTGGCTCGCGGCGGAGCTGGCGCTGGTCGAGCCCGAGCTGATCGTGGTGCTGGGCGCGACGGCCGGGAAGGCGCTGCTGGGGTCGTCGTTCCGGGTGGGCGAGGTGCGCGGGACCGTGCTGGAGCGGGAGATCCACGGGCGCCCCGAGCGGCTGGTGCCGACCGTGCACCCGTCGTCGGTGCTGCGGGCACAGGACGACGAGGACAGGAAGGCCGCGTACCAGGGGCTCGTCGCCGATCTGAAAGTGGCTGCACGCGCCCTGGGGTAATAGATACAGTGGCCCTATGCCACTTACTTTCACGTTGGACCCCGCCATCACCCCGGCCCTGCGCGACGGCATCCTCGACCTGTGGACGGACGTCTCCAACGCGGGCGGCGCCGTGGGCTTCGTGCCGCCGGTGAGCCGGGAGGACGTCCGGCCGGAGCTGGTGAAGCACTTCGTGGGCATGGCCGAGGGGCGGCACCGACTGCTCGTCGGCCGCGACGAGACGGGCGAGCCGGCCGCCACCGCCTTCTTCGCCTTCAACACCCACCGGCTCCAGACCCACTGGGTGTGGCTGTACACGGTGATGGTCCACCCCAAGCACCAGGGGCAGGGGTACGGCCGTGACCTGCTGGCGGCCGCCGCGGACGCGGCCCGCACCTTCGACGGCGTCGACGCGATCCGGCTGACCTGCCGGGGCGGCCTCGGCCTGGAGCGGTTCTACGGCTCCTGCGGATACAAGGAGGTCGGCCGCATACCCGGCGCCATCCGGGTGGCGCCCGGTGACGACCGCGACGACATCATCATGCTGCAGCCCCTCCGCTGACCCCGCTGCAAGATCCCTTCGTGTCCGTGCTTCACTGGACGATGACCCCTTTTGGAATCGGACGACTGGATTGAGATGCTCCGCTACACACTGATGCGTCTCGGCATCTTCGCCGGCTGCCTCGTGGTCGTCTGGGGAGCCGTCTACTCCGGGATCTTCCCGCGAGGCTTCGGCAGCTCCAACGGCCTGTGGGTGCTGCTGCTCGCCCTGATCCTGTCGGCGCCGATCAGCTGGGTGGTGCTGCGCAGGGAGCGGGACCGGGCCTCGGTGCAGATCGTGACCAGGGTCGACCGGATGAAGGCCAACCTGGAGGCCAACCGCAGCCAGGAGGACGGCGCCGACGACGCCGCGAGGACGCCGGGCGAGGCGGCCGCGTCCAACTAGTCTTGCCCTCATGGGTGGGGCGAAGACCAAGCGAATGCCGCGTGCGGTGCGGGAGCAGCAGATGCTCGACGCCGCCGTACGAGTTTTCGGGCAACGCGGCTACATGGGCGCCTCCATGGACGAGATAGCCGAGCTCGCCGGCGTCTCCAAGCCCCTGGTCTACCTGTACCTGAACTCCAAGGAAGACCTCTTCACCGCCTGCATCCGGCGCGAGGCCACCGCCCTCACGGAGGCCGTCCGCGCCGGGGTGCGCACGGACCTGCCCGCCGACCGCCAGCTGTGGGACGGCCTGAAGGCGTTCTTCGCGCACACCGCCGAGCACCCCGACGCCTGGTCCGTGCTGCACCTGCAGGCCCGTACCCACGGGGAGCTGTTCGCGGCCGAGACCGCCGCAATGCGCAAGGAGATCGTCGCGTTCGTGACCCGCCTGGTCGCGATTGCGGCCCGCGAGGCCCACCGCGACCCCGACCTGCCGGAACGCGAGGTTGCCGGCCTCGCCGAGGCCCTGGTGGGCGCGGCGGAGTCCCTGGCGACGTGGGCCAACAGCACAGAGGGCGCTACCGCCCGGCAGGCGGCGACCACCCTGATGAACTTCGCGTGGTCGGGCTTGGGAAATCTGATGCGGGGCAACTCATGGACACCGCCGACGGAGCCAACCCAGGGGCGCGGGGAACTGCGCGAGTAACCCACGACGGACCCGCACTCGGCAACGGCGATGCACCCTTACGGCGCCTAGCTCACCTCACCCCGCAGATGCAGTCGCCCTCCCTCACCCCGCAACTCGTACCGCCCGGCACCGTCGGCCCCGAAAGCCACCGTCCCCGGCAACAACACCGGCGCCAGAAACCGCGCCCACACCTTGGCAGAACCGCTCGTGCCGTGGGCGGCTACGCAGCGGGCCACCGTCCACATGCCGTGCGCGACGGCCCGCGGGAAGCCGAAGAGGCGGGCGGTGAGCGGGTACAGGTGGATGGGGTTGCGGTCGCCGGAGGCGGCGCCGTACCGCCGGCCCACGTCCCCGGCGAGCCGCCACTGGGCGACGACGGGCAGCGGGGCCGGCCGCTCTTCCCGGGGTTCGGCGGGCCGCCGGTCGGTGCGATGCCGCGCGAGGTACGTGCTCCGCGACTCCCACACGACCTCCCCGCCGGCCCCCATCGCGGTGACCACCGTGGCCTCCGTGCCGCGCCGGTGCGGGGCCAGTCCCTCGATGTGCACGGCGAGTTCGTACTCCCCGGTCGCAGGAAGGGAGGTGTGCCGGGTGATCTCGATCGAGGTGTGGACGAGACCCGGCAGCGGCAGCGGGAAGGCCCCGTCGCTCATCAGCCGCATGGCCAGGGGGAAGCCGAGGACGTGCGGATAGGTGACGGGGAGCGCGCTGTCACCGGTGGGAAAGCCGCACACCCGCTCGTACGCGGCCAGCCGGTCCTGGTCGACCCGTACACCGGGCAGCACCAGCCGCTCGCGCGGGAAGTCCGCCTCCGGAGAAGGCCGTTTGAAGGGGGAGCGCAACACGCCGCCCGTGAGACGCAGCAACTCACCCGTCATGCCCAGCCCCCAAGTGCTTACTCTGGAGTAAGGTTACCGCCGGTAAGTCTACGGTACGCGCCCCAACCGGGAGGCCACGGACGAACATGAGCCGCCGTCACATAGCCGCCGAGGCTGCACATCCCCGGCCCCGGACCACCCCCGAACCCGCACAATCCCCTCACGGTGGCCCCGTACGATCACCTGCCTAACCAGCGGTAACCCCTTTCTCCGTATCCATGGGGGACCACCGCAGGTACACGCACGCCAGAGGAGCCGCCCGTGTCCACCCCCTTCCCGAACGCCCCCGTCTCCTCCGGCGCCCTCGTCTCCGCCACCGACTACGACGGCCGCCCGGTCCTCGTGGAGCCCTGGGTCCAGCGCCTGGACGGCGCCGTACGGGAGGTGTCCGTACCGCCGTTCGCGCCCCCGGTGAAACACGGCTCGCTCGCGGACCTGCCGTTCGACAACGCCGAGGCCGCCCCCGCCCAGACCGTGCTCAGCCGCCGGCTGCCCGACGGCCGCTGGGCGGACGTGACGGCCGCGCACTTCGCCGGACAGGTCCTCGCCGTGGCCAAGGGGCTGATCGCCGAAGGCCTGGTGCCGGGCGACCGACTCGCCGTCATGGCCCGTACGACGTACGAGTGGACGCTCCTCGACTTCGCCGCCTGGGCCGCCGGCCTGGTCACCGTGCCGATCTACCCGACCGCGTCCGTCTTCCAGACCCGGTGGATCCTGCAGGACTCCGGCGCGGTCGCCCTGATCACCGAGACCGCGGCCCAGGCCTCCGCCCTCGGCCCCGAACTCCAGCACCTGCCCGACCTGCGCCATCTGTGGGTGGTGGACAAGGACCACGTGACCCGGCTCGCCGAGGCCGGCGTGCAGGTGCCGGACGGTGAAGTGGCCGTACGGCGCGGCATGCTCGGCCCCGACACCCTCGCCACCCTCATCTACACCTCCGGCACCACCGGCCGCCCCAAGGGCTGCGCCCTCTCCCACTGCAACTTCTTCGCCGAGGTCGACAACGCCATCGAGCTGCTCCACCCGGTCTTCAAGGGCCAGGACGAGGAGCCGTCCGTCCTCCTCTTCCTGCCGATGTCCCATGTCTTCGGGCGCATGGTGGCCATCGCCTGCGTCCGGGCCCGCGTCCGCCTCGGCCACGCGCCCAGCCTGGCCGCCGAGGACCTCCTCCCGGACCTCGCCGCCTTCAGGCCGACCTGCCTGCTGACCATCCCCTACATGCTGGAGAAGGTCTACAACTCGGCCCGCGCGAAGGCCGAGTCGGGCGGTCGGGTCGCCGCCTTCGACCGGGCCGCGGCGGTCGCCGTCCGCTACGGCGAGGCGCTGGAGTCCCGGCAGACCGGCACCGGCGGCGGGCCGAGCCGCTCCCTGAAGACGGCCCGCGCCTTCCACGACCCGCTGGTCTACCGCAAGATCCGGGCCGCCATGGGCGGTCGCGTCCGGTACGCCATCTGCGGCGGCTCCCCGCTCGGCCGGCGCCTGGCCGCCTTCTACGCCGGCGCCGGCATCGAGATCTTCGAGGGCTACGGCCTGACCGAGACCACCGCGGCCACCACCGTCACCCCACCCCTCAAACCCCGCCTGGGCACGGTCGGCTGGCCGCTGCCCGGCACCCGCGTCCGCATCGCCGCCGACGGGGAGATCCTCGTCTCCGGCGACCATGTCCTGCGCGGCTACTGGGATCCGCAGGCCGGGGGAGTCGTGCCCGCGACCCGGGACGGCTGGCTGTCCACCGGCGACATCGGCGAACTGGACGACGAGGGCTACCTCACCATCACCGGCCGCAAGAAGGAACTGCTGATCACGGCGGGCGGCAAGTCGGTGGCCCCGGCCCCGATGGAGAACTGGCTGCGCCAGCACCCGCTGATCTCCCAGGTGATGCTGGTCGGCGACGCCCGCCCGTACGTGGCCGCGCTGATCACCCTCGACGTCGACGGCATCACCCACTGGCGGCAGATGATCGGCAAGCATCCGGTGCCGCCGGAACTCCTCGTCGGCGACCCGGAGTTGGACGCCGTCCTGCAGCGCGCGATCGACGAGGCCAACAAGCTGGTCTCCCGCCCGGAGTCCATCCGCCGGTTCGCCGTACTGCCCGTGGACTTCACCGAGGAGGCCGGCCACCTGACCCCGTCGATGAAGCTGCGCCGGGAGCAGATCATGACCGACTTCGCGAGCGAGGTGGAGGGCCTGTACGGCCCCACCACCGGCCCCTGAAGGTCGGCACCCGCTCCTCGCGCGCGAAGCGGGTTGCCGCCTGGGTCGGCCGTGGCCCGGTACCGATCCTCGTACGGTCCCTGATTCGAGTCAATCCTTGGGTTTCCTCGCCAACCCCAAGTGTTAACTTGGGAGTTGTGACCCTCGACGACCTGCGCGTGTTCGTGGCCGTGTGCCGCGCCGACAGCCTCAGTTCCGTCGCCAGGGACCTCGGCTGCACCCAGTCCGCCGTCAGTCAGCACGTGAAGCGGCTGGAGCGGGAGACGGGTGTCGCGCTGGTGGAACGGCAACCGCGGGGCGTGGTCCCCACGCAGGCCGGACGCATACTGGAGGCCGCCGCGGCCGAGGGGATCTCCGGACTCGACCTCGCCGTGCGGCAACTGCGCGATCTGGTCGACGGCCACAGCGGACACGTCCGCGTCGCCACCGGTGCCACCACCGTCCGGCACTTCATGTCCCAGGCGGTGGTCGCCTTCCGCCGCCGCCACCCCGAGGTCAACCTGGAGTTCCGTACGGTCAGTTCGGGGCGCGGCACCTTCGACGCCCTGGCCGACGGCACCCTCGACCTGGCCTGGATCACCGTCGGCTCTCCCGTCCGGGGCATCGAGCAGCGGACGGTCGCGGAACTGCCCTGGGTGCTCGCCGTCGGCGCGGACGACCCCCTCGCCGGTCGGTCCCGTCTCGACGCGGCCGACCTGACCGGGATCCGCCTGATCCGGCTGCCCCCGAACTCCACCTCCGCCGTCCACCTGGACGCGGCCTGCGCCGAGCTGGGCATCCGCTTCACCTACGACACGAGCGTGGCCGACTGGGACACGGCACTGCTGCTGGCCGAGCTGGGGGTGGGCCGGGCGGTGGTCCCCGCCGTACCGGGCCTTCCGGTGCGGGGGGAGGGCGCACTACGGCTCGTCCCGCTGCCCGCCCTGCGCCCCCTGCCCGTCGGCTGGGCCGTCCGCCGCTGGGACTCCCTCAGCCCTCCGGCACGGGCCTTCGCGCACACGGTCGCGGAGTTCCGGGGCGGGGCCACCGCGAACGCTGCCGCGGGCTGAGCGGGAGTCCGGGCCGGACCGTCCGGTCAGGCTTTCTTCTGGGCGAGCAGGAACGCCTGCGGTGCCGACTCCGCCAGCGCGGCGTCCTGTCCGCGAACGGTGCTGGCGTGGAGGGCGAAACCGCCGTCGGTCAGCAGTTCCGTCATGAACTCGGGGCGGCGTCGCTCGAAGTCCAGCGTCACCGGATGCCCCCACGGCTCAGCCAGACGCAGCGCCTCGTCGCCCGCCTGGAACGCGAGCAGGAGACGGCCGCCGGGCGCCAGCACGCGGTGGAACTCGGCGAACAGCGCGGGCAGTTCGTCCACAGGTGTGTGGATGCTGGAGTACCAGGAGACGGCCCCGGCGAGCGCCCCGTCGGCACAGGGCAACTCCAGCATCGACCCCTGCTCGAACCGCAGAGCGGGATACTCGCGGCGGGCGATGGCGAGCATCGACTCGGAGAGGTCGAGCCCGAAGACGGTCAGGCCCAGGCTCGCGAGGTGGGCCGTGACCGCGCCGGGCCCGCAGCCGAGGTCGGCCACCGGCCCGGCCGGGCCGACGAGTTCGGCGAACGCGGCGAGCAGCGCCCGCTCCAGCGGCCTGTCGGCGAGCGGGTTCCGGAAGTGGTCGGCGTAGTCCTCTGCAACGGTGTCGTAGAAGGTGCGGGTGGCGGTGAGGAAGTCGGTCCTGTCGGTCATGGGAGGGGACCGTACCGGCCCGCACCGACAGGCCCCTTGGGCTGCCGCCGTTCGGTCAGGGCCTAGGCCACCCCGGCGAGCCGCAGCAGCGCGGTCGTCGCCGCCGCGCCGAGCACCACCACCACGAACGGCGCCCGGCGCCGGGCGAGGACGGCGCCGGCCAGGACTCCGGCGGGGCGGGCCCAGCCCGCGAAGCCGCCGGACTCCGTCAGCGCACCGGTGGCCAGCAGGGCGACGAGCAGCACGACCGCCCCGGCCGAGGCCAGCTCCTGCGCCCGGGCCGGTATCTCGACCCGCCCGTGCAGCACCGGCCCCACCAGCCGGAAGGCGTAGGTGCCCACAGCCAGCGGGAGGATCACGACGACGGCGGCGTTCATACGGCGGCCTCCACGGGCTGCCGGCGGTGCAGCAAGAGCCCCGCCAGAGCGAGCAGCACCGGCACCCCGGCAGGTACGGCGGGCGTCACCGCGAGGGCGACGACCGCGCCGAGCAGGGCACACCGCCGTACCGTCGCGTCCGCCCGCAGCTGGGGCAGCACCAGGGCCACCAGTACGGCGGGAAAGGCGGCGTCGAGGCCGTACCGGGCCGTGTCGCCCAGCGCGCCCCCGGCGAGCGCGCCCGCCAGCACGCCGGTGTTCCACACGGCGAACAGACCGACCCCGGAGATCCAGAACGCCCTCCGCTGCCGTACGGGGTCGGACTGGGCGAGGGCGAAGGCCACCGTCTCGTCGGTGACCAGGTGCGCGCCGAGCAGACGGCTCGCACGGCCGGTACCGATGATGTCCGCCACCGCCAGGCCGAACGCGGCCGTACGGGTGTTGAGCAACAGCCCCGTCGCCGCGGCGGCGACCGGCCCGCCCCCGGCGAGCAACACCGCCACCGCGCTGAACTGGGCCGAGCCCGCGTACACCACCAGGGACATCACCACGGGCACCCACACCGGAAGCCCGCCCGCGACCGAGACGGCGCCGAAGGAGACGCCGACGATGCCGCTGGCGAGCCAGACGAGCGAGCTGTCACGCACCAGGGACATGTCATCGGTTGTTCGCTGTACCGAACGCATGTTTTCTACACTGGAACAAAGATCGGCTGTCCGTCAAGCCGAACGATCGTACCGATGGAGCGAACAAACATGGCCGAGCCGTCTCCCCGGACCCCCGCCCGGCTCCCGC
This sequence comes from Streptomyces sp. NPDC001093, assembly GCF_040298985.1. Lineage (NCBI taxonomy): Bacteria > Bacillati > Actinomycetota > Actinomycetes > Kitasatosporales > Streptomycetaceae > Streptomyces > Streptomyces sp. NPDC001093. Next base: position 52,628 of record NZ_JBEPBF010000041.1, read on the forward strand.
TGGAGTGGATCGCGGCATCGCTCAAGCGCGAGCGCGCCCGCAGCGGCCTGTCCCTGTCCGAGCTGGCCAAACGCGCCGGCATCGCGAAGTCCACGCTCTCCCAGCTGGAGGCGGCGAGCGGGAACCCGAACGTGGAGACGCTCTGGGCACTCGCGGTCGCACTGGGGGTGCCGTTCAGCGCGCTGGTCGAACCGCCCGCGCCGCAGGTCCAGGTGATCCGCGCCGGCGAGGGCCCGGAGGTCGCCTCGGAGCAGGCGAACTACGTCGCGACGCTGCTGTCCGCGAGCCCTCCCGGGGCCCGGCGGGACATCTACCGTCTGCGCGCCGAGCCCGGGGCGGCCCGCACGTCTCAGCCGCACATTCCCGGCACGGTCGAGCATCTGATCGTCGGCTCGGGCCGGGTGAAGGCGGGTCCGGCGGGGGAGGAGGCCGAACTCGGTCCCGGCGATTACATGACCTATCGGGGTGATGTTCCGCACTCGTACGAGGCGCTGGAATCGGGCACGGCCTTCGTCCTCGTCATGCAGCACACGTAACAGCGGGCGGCCCACGCCGAGAATTCGCCCAGAATTCACACGCGGCGTCGGCCGCAAAGGCAGGAGCCCCGTCGCCGGAACGGCGCGGGGCTCCTTGGGTACTTCTCTCAGGTTCTGCGATCAGGCAGAGATCAGACGGGGGTGACGTTCTCCGCCTGCGGACCCTTCGGGCCCTGCGTCACGTCAAAGCTCACCTGCTGGTTCTCCTCGAGGGAGCGGAAGCCGGAGGCGTTGATCGCGGAGTAGTGAACGAAGACGTCGGGGCCGCCGCCCTCCTGGGCGATGAAGCCAAAGCCCTTTTCGGCGTTGAACCACTTCACGGTTCCGGTAGCCATAAGCCCTCCTTGGGCTCACAAAGGGTTGCCCTGCTCCAGAACCTGCAAGTGTGAAACGGTGCTGCACAACTGCATTTGTCTGAAAACGACGAGAGCCCGCGGTCACATGCTCCGCAGGCTCTGTACTGCAAGGGAAACCAAACTGCAACTTGCGGCGAGCCTAGCACGCGGGCGCCCGAAAGCAATAGAGGTCAAGATCACGTCACCCGGATGTTTGAACATCCGCTGGGCCATTTGACGGCGTGGCGACGGTGGGGCCGGTCCCGGCACCGTAGCGCACGGGGTCTAGTGTCGCGATGTGGACAATGCTCGCACCCGGCCGCGCGTCGGCCACATCCAGTTCCTGAACTGCCTGCCCCTGTACTGGGGGCTCGCGAGAACCGGCACACTCCTCGACTTCGAGCTCACCAAGGACACCCCGGAGAAGCTCAGCGAGCAGCTCGTGCGCGGCGATCTCGACATCGGCCCCGTCACCCTGGTCGAGTTCCTGCGCAACGCCGACGACCTGGTCGCCTTCCCGGACATCGCCGTCGGCTGCGACGGCCCGGTGATGTCCTGCGTGATCGTCTCGCAGGTCCCGCTCGACCGTCTGCACGGCGCACGCGTCGCCCTCGGCTCGACCTCCCGCACCTCGGTCCGCCTCGCCCAGCTCCTGCTCGCCGAGCGCTACGACGTGGCGCCCGACTACTACACCTGCCCGCCCGACCTCAGCCTGATGATGCAGGAGGCGGAGGCCGCCGTCCTCATCGGCGACGCGGCGCTGCGCGCGAACCTGCTCGACGGCCCCCGCTACGGCCTCGAGGTGCACGACCTCGGCGCGCTCTGGAAGGAGTGGACCGGCCTGCCGTTCGTCTTCGCGGTCTGGGCGGCCCGCCGCGACTACGCCGACCGCGAGCCGGACATCACCCGCCAGGTCCACGAGGCCTTCCTCGCCTCCCGCAACCTCTCCCTGGAGGAGGTCGGCAAGGTCGCCGAACAGGCTGCCCGCTGGGAGGACTTCGACGAGGCGACCCTGGCCCAGTACTTCACCACCCTCGACTTCAGCTTCGGCACCCCGCAACTCGCGGCCGTCGCCGAGTTCGCCCGCCGCGTCGGCCCGACGACCGGCTTCCCGGCGGATGTGAAGGTGGACCTGCTGCGGCCGTGAGCAGGCGTGACTAGGCTGCTCACCACTGGATGTGGGGTGGGGGGAGCGCGTCATGCAGCCGCTGGACGGGGACGAGCCGGCCACCGTCGGGCCCTACCGGCTGCTCGGCCGGCTCGGCGCCGGTGGCATGGGCCGGGTCTACCTCGGCCGCAGCGCGGGCGGCCGTACCGTCGCCGTGAAGATCGTGCACCCGCACTTCGCGCTGGACGAGGAGTTCCGCGCCCGCTTCCGGCGCGAGGTGGCCGCCGCCCGCCGGGTCGGCGGCGCCTGGACCGCCCCGGTCCTGGACGCGGACCCGGACGCGGCCGTGCCCTGGGTCGCCACCGCCTACGCGGCCGGCCCGTCCCTCGCCGCGGCCGTCACCGACACCGGCCCCCTGCCCGCGCACACCGTACGGGCCCTGGGCGCGGGCCTCGCCGAGGCGCTGACGGCCGTACACGACCTGGGCCTGGTCCACCGGGACGTGAAGCCCTCCAACGTCCTGCTGACCCTGGACGGGCCCCTGCTGATCGACTTCGGCATCGCCCGGGCCATGGACGGCACGGCGTCCCTGACGTCCACCGGCGTGTCGATCGGCTCCCCCGGCTACATGGCACCCGAGCAGATCCTCGGCAAGGGCGCCACGGGCGCGGCCGACGTCTTCTCCCTCGGCGCGGTGCTGGCCTACGCGGCCACCGGCGAGCCGCCGTTTCGGGGGGACTCGTCCGCGGCCCTCCTCTACAAGGTGGTGCACGAGGAGCCCGAACTCGACGGCATGGACGGTGAACTGAGGGAGGTGACGGCTGCCTGTCTGGCCAAGGACCCCACCTCCCGCCCCACCCCCGCCGAGGTGAGCCACCGGCTCGCCCCCGAGGGCGCCACCCGCCTGACCACCGACGGCTGGCTGCCGGGCCCCCTGGTGGAACAGGTCAGCCGCAGCGCCGTACGCCTCCTCAACCTGGACACGGGCGCCCCGGAACCGGCGTCGGGGCCGGTGGCCTTCGACAGACCGGCGGAGACGGGGCCCTCGAACTCGTTCACGGGGGCCGGGGTTTTCGGGCCTGCGCCGGTGATGAGTCCAGGGGGCCCGGCCACGCCGGTCGGCGGGCCAGGGGCTCCTGCCGCACCCCTCGGTGACCTGCAGCCCCCCTCGCTCTCAAGCCACGGCACCCCGAAGGGGGTGGAGGTCTCCTCGGGACCGGCGACCGGCGTGGCCGGGGCTTCCTCCGGGCCTCCTCCCTCCGGAGTGCCGACCGTCGTGCCCGCGCAGCGTGACGCCGCGCCGCAGGGCCGGTTCTCCGTCAGCGTGGCGGCCGCCGCCACGCCGGCCGAGGGCGGTCGTGGGCGCCGACTGAGCTGCACGGTGGTGCTGGCCGTCGCCGGTGCCCTGGCCGCAGGAGGGCTGGGGCTCGGCGTGCTGCTGCAACCGTGGGCCCAGCAGGACGGCGGCGCCAGGAGCGTGGGCGGCGGCCGCCCCTCGCTCTCCCCGGCACCGAGCCAGGCCTCCGGCGGTCCCACCGGCCGAAGTGACCAGCCCGGCGCCGTCCCGGCCCGCTACCTCGGCACCTGGGAAGGACAGGCCACCGGCCTCGGCGGCAGTCTGCCCATGGGCACCTTCCGGCTCACCGTCCATCAGGCCGGCGTGGCACAGGAGTTGGGGCAGCTGCGGCAGACCGACCAGATCGGCGGCGTGTGCACCGACGTCCTCACCCTGAAGAAGGTGACGATGACCCAGATCCTCGCGACCTCGACCGGCGCTAAGGACAACCCCGGACACTGTGTACCGACCCCGCACCAGGTCGAGTTGACCCCGGTCGGCGACGACCTGAGGTTCACGTCGGACAGCTCCGCCGAGGGCAACCCGGTGGCGCGCCTGTCGAAGGCCGGATGAGCACGGTGGGCGCGCCGGGGGGCGGGGGGACCCGATGAGCACAGGGGCGCTGACGGCCGTCGCCGCGCTGTGGGGCGCGCTCGTCGGCGCGCTGCTGCCCCGCGCCGCCTACCGCTTCGCCGTACCGGCCGGTGAACCCTGGCGGGACCGCTGCCCGGACGGTCATCCGATCCGCGGCTGGATCGGCCGGATCGCGTGCGGCGCCTGCGGGGGAGAGGCCCGCCGCACGGACGTACCTCCCACCGCGGCCCTCCCCGCTGCCCTCGCCACCGCCCTGACCTGCGCCGCCCTCGCCGCCGCCACCGGCACCCGCCCCGAGCTGGCGGTCTGGCTGCTGCTCGCGCCGGTCGGGGTGCTGCTGGCCGTGGTCGACTTCCGGGTGCAGCGGCTGCCCGACCCGCTGACCCTGCCCCTCGCCGCGTCCGCCCTCGCCCTGCTGGGTCTCACCGCGCTGCTGCCCGAGCACGCCGGCCACTGGTCCACCGCGGTGTACGGCGCTGTGGCCCTCGGCGCCGGCTATTTCGTGCTGTTCCTCATCAATCCGGGTGGCATGGGCTTCGGCGATGTGAAGCTGGCCGTCGGCATGGGTGCCGTACTCGGCTGGTACGGCTGGTCCACCGTCCTGCTCGGCGCCTTCGCCGGTTTCCTGCTCGGCGCGCTGTACGGCGGAGCCCTCGTCGTCGTACGGCGGGCGGGCCGCAGGACCGCGATCCCCTTCGGGCCGTTCCTGCTGGCCGGTGCCTTCGCCGGGCTGCTGATCGGCGCGTACGCGGCCTGACGTCCGTACGGTGAAACCGCTGGCGTAGGCTGGTTCGGTCCGTCCGCACCCCTTGACGAAAGGGCCCCTGGTGACCGAGAAGGCCGACCTCCAGTCTGTCCTCGACCGTGCCGCTGCCGGTGGGCGGATCACCCCGGAAGAGGCGCTCGACCTCTACCGGGATGCCCCGCTGCACGCGCTGGGCGCCGCGGCCGACGCGGTGCGGCGGCGGAAGTACGCCGGTGTCGAGCACATCGCGACGTACATCATCGAGCGGAACATCAACTACACGAACGTGTGCGTCACGGCGTGCAAGTTCTGCGCCTTCTACGCGGCCCCCAAGGACAAGGACAAGGGCTGGACCCGCGACCTCGACGACATCCTGCGCCGCTGCGCGGAGACGGTCGAGCTGGGCGGCACCCAGATCATGTTCCAGGGCGGCCACCACCCCGACTACGGCGTGGAGTACTACGAGAAGCACTTCAAGGCCATCAAGGACGCCTTCCCGCAGCTGGTCATCCACTCCCTCGGCGCGTCCGAGGTCGAGCACATGGCCCGGATCTCCGGTGTGTCGGTGGAGGAGGCCATCACCCGTATCCACGAGGCGGGCCTGGACTCCTTCGCCGGTGCCGGCGCGGAACTGCTCCCCGAGCGGCCCCGCAAGGCCATCGCCCCGCTGAAGGAGAGCGGTGAGCGCTGGCTGGAGATCATGGAGACCGCGCACCGGCTGGGCGTGGAGTCCACCTCGACCATGCTGATGGGCACGGGTGAGACGAACGCCGAGCGCATCGAACACCTGCGGATGATCCGGGACGTACAGGACCGCACGGGCGGCTTCCGCGCCTTCATCCCGTACACCTACCAGCCCGAGAACAACCACCTGAAGGGCCGCACCCAGGCCACCCTCTTCGAGTACCTGCGGATGATCGCGATCGCCCGCCTCTTCCTCGACAACGTCCGGCACATCCAGGGCTCGTGGCTGACCACGGGCAAGGAGGTCGGCCAGCTGTCGCTGCACTACGGCGCGGACGACCTCGGCTCGATCATGCTGGAGGAGAACGTGGTCTCCTCGGCCGGCGCCCGGCACCGCTCCAACCGCCTCGAGATCATCGACCTGATCAGGAAGGCGGGGCGGGTCCCGGCGCAGCGCGCCACGACCTACGAGCACCTGGTCGTCCACGACGACCCGGCGAACGACCCCGTCGACGAGCGGGTGATGTCCCACATCTCGTCCACGGCGATCGAGGGCGGCACGGCCCACCCCGAACTGAAGCTGCTGGCGTCCAACTAGGCGCTCCGTGCTGACACTTCACGTGGCCGATCGGTCTCCCGAGACGGCGGTTCTGGTCGACGGGGCGTCCGTCGCCGCCGTCGGCCCGTACGAGGAACTGGCCGCCGCCGAGCCCCGGGCCAAGGTGCGGCGGTGGCCCGGGATCCTCACCCCAGGGCTGCTGAACCCGTACGGTCCGGAGCTGCTGGAGGCCACCTACCACCCCGATCCCCGCGAGGCCGACGTCCTCGGCACCGAGCCCATCGGCGGGCAGCGCGCCCGGGAGATCCTCCGCGGCGATCCCGCACGCCTCGGCGCGAGCGCGCGACGCGGGGTGCAGCGGATGCTGGCACACGGCACGGTGGCGGTGGCCGGGGAACTGCGGTCGCGGGCCGTGGTCGACGCGGTCCGCAGGGCCGGGCTCGCGGTGGGGCAGCGGCCCGACCGCCTTCCGGGCCCGGCAGCGCTGTCCCCGACCCCGCTGATCCTGCTGCCGCGGCTCGTCCCGGGCGGGCCCGCCCGCTTCGCCGTGTTCGACGTCGCGGACCGTGCCGAACTGGTCCGCCGCGGCGCCGGCACCTGCGTGGCGACCGTGATCGGCGGGCGGTTGGTGTACCGGGGCCGCTGATCCCGGGGCACCGGACGGGCGCGGGACCTTCGCCGGCCGGCCCGGCCCGGCCGGGCGTGCGCCGCGCGGGCGTAGGCGAGGGCGCTTCCGGAGTGCCGTACCCCCTGCTGCCACAATGAGCGGGTGACCCGCGCTTCCCTGAACAAGCAGCCGCACGAAGTCGCCTCGATGTTCGACGACGTGGCGGAACGGTACGACCTGACCAACGACGTGCTGTCGCTCGGCCAGGACCGGGTGTGGCGCAAGGAGGTGGCGAAGGCGGTCGACGCGCGCCCCGCGCAGAAGGTCCTCGACCTGGCCGCCGGTACGGCCACCTCCTCGCTGCCGTTCGCGCGCACGGGCGCGTACGTCGTCCCCTGCGACTTCTCGCTCGGGATGCTGCAGGTCGGCAAGAGGAAGCACACCTGGCTGCCGTTCACGGCCGGCGACGCGACGCGGCTGCCGTTCAAGGACGACACCTTCGACGCCGTGACGATCTCCTTCGGGCTGCGCAACGTGCAGGACACGGACGCGGCGCTGCGGGAGATGTTCCGGGTGACCCGGCCCGGCGGGCGCGTGGTGATCTGCGAGTTCTCGCACCCGACCTGGGCGCCCTTCCGGACCGTCTACACCGAATACCTGATGCGGGCGCTGCCGCCGGTCGCGCGGGCGGTGTCCTCGAACCCGGACGCGTACGTCTACCTCGCCGAGTCCATCCGTGCCTGGCCCGACCAGCCCGCCCTCGCCGAACGGCTCCGCAAGGCGGGCTGGTCGAAGGTGGCCTGGCGCAACCTCACCGGCGGCGTGGTCGCGCTGCACCGGGGCTTCAAGGAGAGCTGAGGCCCTCGCCGAGGCCTTTTACGGGGCTCGGCGGGTCCTTCACCGGGTTCGGCGGACTCTTTACCGGGTTCGGCGGTCCTTGTGCCGGGCCCGTCGGGCCGGGGTCTCAGCGGTTGATCATCTCGAAGGCGTCACCGGGCTCACCGAGTTCGCGTTGGAGGCCACCAGCGGGCGGCCGTGGGATGCGTGGCTCGCGCACGCCTCCGCCGCCCTCTCCCTCACCGAAGTCGAACCACACGTACACCATGGACTCCCGGGGCACCTCGGCGCCGGGCTGCGGGTACTGGCGTACGACGTAGTCGACGACCGCGAGGTGGAAGTCGGGGCGGTCCGGCGCATTGAGGAACAGGCCCTGCGCCCGGGCCGTTTCGCGCGCGTCCACGGCCATCAGTCCGACCAGCCGCGGCACGCGCACTTCGGGTGTTTTGGGTGTTATGCGCACAGATGTCACCCCCAGCGGTACTGGAAGGGTAACTCCCGCGCGCCCCGGCCGGAAGGAGCCGGTGTCTTTCTGTGACAGACGGCTACTCTGTGTGATCGAGGCTGAGTCGGAAGCACAGGGCGTCCTCGCCCAGCGTGGGGTGCGGATAGGTCTCCGCCGGTTCCATGCCGAGGCGCCGGGTCACCGCGATCGACCGCTCGTTGCCCGGCCGGACCATCGCCACCACCTCCTTGACCCCGGCCGCCCGCACCCGCTCGAGCGTCTCGCGCGCGGCCGCGGTCACGTACCCCTTGCCCCAGTGCGCGCGGCCGAGCCGCCAGCCGATCTCCATCTCGCCGACCGGGCCCCAGGCGGGCTGCCAGGGCTGCGCTCCGGTGAAGCCGATGACCTCACCGGACTCGTCCAGCATGGTCCACAGGCAGAAGCCGAGTTCCGCGTCGTGCCTCCGCTGCCGCGCGGTGAGCTCCTCGTAGACCGACAGCGCGGCCGGTCTGCCGCCGTAGAACTCCATGACCTCGGGGTCGTCGAAGACCCGGTGCCAGGCGATCGCGTCCTCGTGGGTGGGAACGCGCAGCCGTACCGCGGGGAGAGGTCGGTTCACAGGGCAGCCCTTCAGCCGGGTGATCAATTCTGCTGAATAGACTGCCCATGTCCAGTGCCGGTCGGCACATACATTTCGAACTTGGGGAGATCCCGCCGTGACCGTCGAGACCGAGCCCCTCTCCGAGAACACCGCCGATGTGATCGTCGTGGGCGCGGGGCCGGCCGGCTCCACGACCGCGTACCACCTCGCCAAGGCCGGCCTCGACGTCCTGCTCCTGGAGAAGACCGAGTTCCCGCGCGAGAAGGTGTGCGGCGACGGCCTCACCCCGCGCGCGGTCAAGCAACTCGTCGCCATGGGCATCGACATCTCCGAGGAGGCCGGCTGGCTGCGCAACAAGGGCCTGCGCATCATCGGCGGCGGCAGCCGCCTCCAGCTGGACTGGCCGGATCTCGCCGCCTACCCGAACTACGGACTGGTCCGCAAGCGCGACGACTTCGACGAGCAGCTCGCCCGCAACGCCCAGAAGGCCGGGGCGCGGCTGTACGAGCGCTGCAACGTGAGCGGCCCGGTCATCGACGACCGCACCGGCCGTATCACCGGCGTCACCGCCAAGCTCGGCGAGGAGAAGCGCGAGGTCACCTTCCGCGCGCCGCTCGTCGTCGCCGCCGACGGCAACTCCACCCGCCTGTCCCTCGCGATGGGCCTGCACCGCCGCGAGGACCGCCCGATGGGCGTCGCGGTGCGCACCTACTTCACCTCGCCCCGGCACGAGGACGACTACCTGGAGTCCTGGCTGGAGCTGTGGGACCGCCGCGGCGCCCAGGACCGCCTGCTGCCGGGCTACGGCTGGATCTTCGGCATGGGCGACGGCACGTCGAACGTCGGCCTCGGTGTCCTGAACACCTCCGCCTCCTTCAAGGAGCTGGACTGGCGCGAGATCCTCAAGGCCTGGTGCGCCTCCATGCCGGAGGACTGGGGCTACACCCCCGAGAACATGACCGGCCCCATCCGCGGCGCCGCCCTCCCCATGGCCTTCAACCGCCAGCCCCACTACACGCGCGGCCTGCTGCTCGTCGGTGACGCCGGCGGCCTGGTGAACCCCTTCAACGGCGAGGGCATCGCCTACGCCATGGAGTCCGGCCAGATCGCCGCCGACGTCATCGTGCAGGCACACGCGCGTGCCACGCCCGCACAGCGCGAGATCGCCCTGCAGCGCTACCCGCGCGTCCTCAAGGACACCTACGGCGGCTACTACACCCTCGGCCGTGCCTTCGTGAAGCTCATCGGCAACCCGAAGGTCATGCAGATCGCGGCCCAGCGCGGCCTCACCCACCCGATGCTGATGAAGTTCACCCTCAAGCTCCTCGCGAACCTCACCGACCCCACGGGCGGCGACGCGATGGACCGCATCATCAACGGCCTGAGCAAGGTGGCCCCGAAGGCGTGAGCCTTCACCGGGCCGGGCTCAGCTCCCCGGCCCGGGCGGCGCGGCGGGCGAACACCTCGTCCCGCCGGGCGGCCATCTGCCGCAGCGCGTCCTTTTTCTCCCGCTTGGAGAGTCGATCCAGGTAGATGTACCCGTTGGTGTGGTCGGTCTCGTGGACGAGGCAGCGCGCGAAGTACCCGGTGCCCTCGATGGCAAGGGGGTTACCGTCCTTGTCCTGCCCGCGCACGACGGCCCGGTCCGGTCGCGGTACGGCCATCACGGCACCCGGCACCGACAGGCAGCCCTCGCCCTCGTCCAGCAACCGCCGCCCTCTCGTGGGCGTTTCGAGCACCGGATTGACGATGTGTCCGACATGCCGGACTCCATCCTCATCGGGGCAGTCGTACACGAACAGCCGCAGATCGACCCCGACCTGGTTCGCCGCAAGTCCCGCCCCTTCGGCGACATACAGGGTGAGGAACATGTCGTCGACGAGGGCGGCGAGGTCGGGCCCGAACTCCGTGACGTCCCGGCACGGCTTGTGCAGGACCTCCTCGCCGACCTCGGTGATCCGGCGCACCGCGCCACGCCCGGCCTCGGGGGCGTGGCGGGGGTAGGAGTCGGCGGGCCTTCCCTGTACGAACACGCGTGGCATGACGCGGACTCCTTCGCTCATGGACGGACCGCCGGACGGCGGTCCGAGCCGAGCATGTCAGGAGCGGCGCTCCGAGGCGCCGGGAACGACGCAGGGGCCGCAGCCCCCGAGCGGCTGCGGCCCCTGTGCGCGTGACAGGCGTGCCAGAGGTACTGGGTGAGGTTCAGAGCACCCGCACGGCGCCGGTCGGCGGGTCGTACGACAGCGGCTTCTCGACGATGCCGGTGGACGGGTTCTGCGCTCCGACGAACATACCGTCGCCGACGTACACCGCCACGTGGTACGCGCTGCCCGCGCTGCCCCAGTAGAGGACGTCGCCCGGCTGCAGGTTGCTCAGCGAGACCTGCGTGCCGGCGGTCGACTGGTCCTGGGAGACGCGCGGCAGGCTGACGCCGATCTGCTTGAAGGCGGACTGCACCAGGCCGGAGCAGTCGTAGGCGCTCGGGCCGGAGGCGCCCAGGACGTAGGACTTGCCGATCTGCGCCTTCACGAAGGAGATGACGGACGCGGCCGAACCGGTGGCCGTGGACGTACTCGTGGAGGTGCTGCCGCTGTCCGCGGCGGCGAGCGTCGTCCGAGTCGCGTTGCGCGAGGCACGCTCGGCGGCGGCCCTGCGGGCGTCCTCGGCGGCCTTCTTCTTGGCCGCGGCCTGCTGCTTCGCCTCGGCGAGGTCCGCCTTGGCCTGCTTCGCGGCATTTGCGGCGGCCGCGTCACGCTCGGCCTGCAGCTGGTAGTTCGCGGCGGCCTGCTGCGTGGCGTCCGCGGACTTGGCCGCCTGGGCGGCCAGATCGGCCGTCAGGGTGGGCAGTTCGAGGGTCTGCGTCACCGGCTCGGCCGCGTTCGCCGAGCCGGACGCCCCGGCGACTGCCAGGGAGCTGAGGACGCCACCGGCAACTCCGGCCCGCATCGCGAGGGTCGACGCGCTGCGGCGGGGCTTCCGGTGGCTGCGTATGTGAGCGGTGTGGGACATGGGAATAACCGGTACCAGGGGCTCCTTCATATCTTCAAGAAACGTGTGCTGCGCCACAGTTGCTCAATCGAGACCTGAATTCCCGGGCGCGTCACTCTTTATTGACGCCGTAACGGACATTGCGGACGTCGGTGATCAAGCCCTTGATCACGGTCTTTGATCATTACGTCCGAATTGCCCCACGCCTACCACTGGTTGGGGTCATTGGCCAAGCCCGGTTCTCTGAGGCCTCTCATCGATGTGGCGGAGGTCACGGAACGGTCACCGGGAGCGCGGCGTCCCGTGCGCGCGGGCTCGTGAATGTGTGCACGCGTCCACACCCGCGTCCACATCGCACCCCGCACCTCCCTCTGATGTGTGAACGCGCTCCTTTAGCAGGCACCCACGTCCAGCGCCAATTTGCATGCAGCGGAACTCTCTTGATATTGAGACGACCCCTCCGGCCTGCGATGACAGGCGAGAATGTCACTTCTCGTGATCAACTGAACGCTTCGCGTATGAAGATCACTCATCATCCGACTTCATGATCCTTCGTCAGGTGGTGGAGATCACAAAGCTCGTGCAATACGCCGTGTCGCAGATCACAGAGCGACGGGCATAAGATGCGTGGCAACTGGGCTTGTGACCTGCTTCACATGTTCTCGATCTTCGCCCGGGACGGCGGGGCTCGTGGGACCGGTGAGGCGGAAGTGAGCGCAGTGCACCAGTGCAACCGCCAGCAGTCAGCGCCGACTGAGAGGAGCGAGGAGCGGTGAACGCGTATGCGCCCATCCTCGTACTGGGAGCCCTCGGGGCAGGCTTTGCGATCTTCTCCGTGGTCATGGCCACGCTGATCGGTCCGAAGCGGTACAACCGCGCCAAGCTCGAGGCCTACGAGTGCGGTATCGAGCCGACCCCCACGCCGGCCGGCGGCGGGCGCTTCCCCATCAAGTACTACCTGACGGCGATGCTCTTCATCGTCTTCGACATCGAGATCGTCTTCCTCTACCCCTGGGCCGTCACCTTCGACGCCCTGGGGATCTTCGGGCTCGTGGAGATGCTGCTCTTCGTGCTCACCGTCTTCGTGGCGTACGCGTACGTATGGCGGCGCGGCGGCCTGGAATGGGACTGAGGGGCCTTAGGACATGGGACTCGAAGAAAAGCTGCCGAGCGGCTTCCTGCTGACCACCGTCGAGCAGGCCGCGGGCTGGGTGCGCAAGGCGTCCGTCTTCCCGGCCACCTTCGGCCTCGCCTGCTGCGCGATCGAGATGATGACCACCGGCGCCGGCCGGTACGACCTGGCGCGCTTCGGCATGGAGGTCTTCCGCGGCTCACCGCGCCAGGCCGACCTGATGATCGTCGCCGGCCGGGTCAGCCAGAAGATGGCGCCGGTCCTGAGGCAGGTCTACGACCAGATGCCCAACCCCAAGTGGGTGATCTCCATGGGCGTCTGCGCCTCCTCGGGCGGCATGTTCAACAACTACGCGATCGTCCAGGGCGTCGACCACATCGTCCCGGTCGACATCTACCTGCCGGGCTGCCCGCCCCGCCCCGAGATGCTGATGGACGCGATCCTCAAGCTCCACCAGAAGATCCAGTCCTCCAAGCTCGGCGTCAACGCCGAGGAGGCCGCCCGCGAGGCGGAGGAGGCGGCGCTCAAGGCCCTGCCCACGATCGAGATGAAGGGGCTGCTGCGGTGAGCGACGCGAACGGCAACGGCACGGGCGGCGTGAACGGGTCCGCGAACGGGGTGAACCCCGAGAAGGACCTCTCCGCCTCCAACCTCCCTGGCCAGCGCGGCCAGGGCGGCGAGGAGATCCGCGTCCAGCGCGGCATGTTCGGCGCCAACAACGGCGGCGACACCTCCGGCTACGGCGGCCTGGTCCGCTCGGTCCGACTCCCGGGACCGGCGACCCGCCCCTACGGCGGCTGGTTCGACGAGGTCGCCGACGAGCTGGAGGGCGCCCTGGAGGAACAGGGACTCCTCCCCGGCAACGCCATCGAGAAGACGGTCGTCGACCGCGGCGAGCTCACCTTCCACATCGAACGCGAGCACCTGGTCCGCGTCGCCCGCACCCTGCGCGACGACCCGGCCCTGCGCTTCGAACTGTGCACCGGCGTCAGCGGCGTCCACTACCCGCACGACACGGGCCGCGAGCTGCACGCCGTCTACCACCTGCGCTCGATCACCCACAACCGGCTGATCCGCCTCGAAGTCAGCGCCCCCGACGGTGACCCGCACATCCCGTCGCTGGTCCCCGTCTATCCGACGAACGACTGGCACGAGCGCGAGACCTACGACTTCTTCGGAATCGTCTTCGACGGTCACCCGGCCCTGACGCGGATCATGATGCCGGACGACTGGCAGGGCCATCCGCAGCGCAAGGACTACCCCCTCGGCGGCATCCCCGTCGAGTACAAGGGCGCCCAGATCCCGGCTCCGGACCAGCGGAGGTCGTACTCGTGAGCACGCAGTCAGCATCCGCCGCGTCGGCCGCCTCGGCGCGCGAGACCACCGAGGGCACCGTATACACGGTCACCGGTGGCGACTGGGACGAGGTCGTCCAGTCCGCGACCCGCGCCGACGACGAGCGCATCGTCGTCAACATGGGTCCCCAGCACCCCTCCACCCACGGAGTGCTCCGCCTGATCCTGGAGATCGAGGGCGAGACGGTCACCGAGGCCCGCTGCGGCATCGGCTACCTGCACACCGGCATCGAGAAGAACCTCGAGTTCCGCACGTGGACGCAGGGCACCACCTTCGTGACGCGCATGGACTACCTGACGTCCTTCTTCAACGAGACCGCCTACTGTCTCGCCGTCGAGAAACTACTCGGCATCGAGGACGACATCACCGAGCGCGCCAAGATCATCCGGGTGCTCCTGATGGAGCTGAACCGGATGTCCTCCCACCTGGTGTGCATCGCCACCGGCGGCATGGAGCTCGGCGCCACCACGATCATGATCTACGGATTCCGTGATCGTGAAATGATTCTCGACCTCTACGAGCTCATCACGGGCCTTCGGATGAACCACGCGTACATCCGCCCCGGCGGACTCGCCCAGGACCTGCCACCCGGCGCGGTGGACCAGATCCGCGAGTTCGTGAAGAAGATGAAGAAGAACCTCCCGGAGTACGACAAGCTCGCCACCGGGAACCCCATCTTCAAGGCCCGCATGCAGGACATCGGCTACCTCGACCTCGCCGGCTGCATGGCCCTCGGCGCCACCGGCCCCATCCTGCGCTCCACCGGCCTGCCGCACGACCTGCGCAAGGCACAGCCGTACTGCGACTACGAGACGTACGACTTCGAGATCCCGACCGCCGACAGCTGCGACGCCTACGGCCGCTTCCTGGTCCGCCTGGAGGAGATGCGCCAGTCGCTCGGGATCGTCGAGCAGTGCCTGGACCGGCTCCAGCCCGGCCCGGTCATGGTCGCCGACAAGAAGATCGCCTGGCCTGCCCAGCTCGCTCTCGGGCCGGACGGACTCGGCAACTCCCTCGACCACATCAAGAAGATCATGGGCACCTCCATGGAGGCCCTGATCCACCACTTCAAGCTCGTCACCGAGGGCTTCCGCGTCCCGCCGGGACAGGCGTACGCGGCCGTGGAGTCCCCCAAGGGCGAACTCGGCGTGCACGCCGTCTCCGACGGCGGCACCCGCCCCTACCGGGTCCATTTCCGGGACCCGTCCTTCACCAACCTGCAGGCCATGGCGGCGATGTGCGAGGGCGGCCAGGTCGCCGACGTGATCGTCGCCGTCGCGTCCATCGACCCCGTGATGGGAGGCGTCGACCGGTGACCACCTCTTCTTCGGAGCGGGGCGTCAGCCTGGGCATGCCCGAACTGCCCGCTCCCGCCTACCCGGACGAGGTCCGGGCCCGGCTGGAGGCGGACGCGCGCGAGGTCATCGCGCGCTACCCGGACTCCCGGTCCGCGCTGCTCCCGCTGCTCCACCTCGTGCAGTCGCAGGAGGGCCATGTCACGCGCACCGGAATGCGGTTCTGCGCGGACATGCTGAACCTGACCACGGCCGAGGTAACCGCCGTCGCCACCTTCTACACCATGTACCGGCGCAAGCCCTCCGGTGACTACCAGGTGGGTGTGTGCACCAACACGCTGTGCGCGGTGATGGGCGGAGACGCGATCTTCGAGACCCTCCAGGAGCACCTGGGCGTCGGCAACGGCGAGACCACCGACGACGGCAAGGTCACCCTGGAGCACATCGAGTGCAACGCGGCCTGCGACTACGCGCCGGTCGTGATGGTCAACTGGGAGTTCTTCGACAACCAGACGCCGGGCAGCGCCAAGCGCCTGGTCGACGATCTGCGCGCGGGACGTCCCGTACAGCCCACGCGCGGGGCGCGGCTGTGCACCTTCAAGGAGACCGCGCGGATCCTGGCCGGCTTCCCCGACGAGCGGCCCGGGGCCGTCGAGGAGGGCGGCAGTGCGGGACCCGCGTCGCTGGTGGGCCTTCGCCTGGCAAGGGGAGAGGCCGCACCCGCGCGCGTGGTCCATCCGCGCGGAGGTCCGCATGAGGAACCGCAGGACAAGGTGCACGAGCCGTCGCCGGCCGAGCACCTCAGTTCCCATGACGCGCCGCTGGACACATCGGCCTCCGACCCGGCCCACCCGGCAGGGCCTACCGCCGAGGAGGGGGAGTGATGACCGTGGTACCCGAGGTCAAGGACACGAGCCCCGAGAAGCTGCTCGCACCCGTGCTGTCGGCCTTCTGGGACGAGGACCGGTCCTGGACTCTGGACGTCTACCGGAGGCACGAGGGGTACGAGGGGCTCCGCAAGGCGCTCGCCATGTCACCGGACGACCTGATCGCGTACGTCAAGGAGTCCGGTCTGCGCGGCCGCGGCGGCGCGGGGTTCCCGACCGGAATGAAGTGGCAGTTCATTCCGCAGGGTGATGGAAAACCGCACTATCTAGTTGTCAACGCCGACGAATCGGAGCCCGGGACCTGCAAGGACATCCCGCTCCTCTTCGCGAACCCGCACAGCCTCATCGAGGGCATGGTGATCGCGTGCTATGCCATCAGGTCGTCGCATGCCTTCATCTATCTGCGTGGTGAAGTCGTTCCCGTTCTGCGGCGGTTGCACGAGGCCGTGCGCGAGGCCTACGCGGCGGGCTACCTCGGCGAGAACATCCTGGGCAGCGGGCTCGACCTCCAGCTCACCGTGCACGCGGGTGCCGGCGCGTACATCTGCGGTGAGGAGACCGCACTGCTCGACTCGCTCGAAGGCCGCCGTGGTCAACCGCGGCTCCGTCCCCCCTTCCCTGCGGTGGAAGGCCTCTATGCCTGTCCGACTGTTGTGAACAACGTCGAGTCGATCGCGTCGGTTCCCGCGATCCTGAAAAACGGGAAAGACTGGTTCAGGTCGATGGGCAGCGAGAAGTCCCCGGGCTTCACGCTCTACTCGCTCAGCGGCCACGTCGCGAGCCCCGGCCAGTACGAGGCCCCCCTCGGCATCACGCTCCGCCAGCTCCTCGACATGAGCGGCGGCATGCGGCCCGGCCACCGCCTGAAGTTCTGGACACCGGGCGGCTCCTCGACGCCGATGTTCACCGACGAGCACCTCGACGTCCCCCTCGACTACGAGGGCGTCGGCGCCGCCGGCTCGATGCTCGGCACCAAGGCCCTGCAGTGCTTCGACGAGACGACCTGCGTGGTGCGGGCGGTGACCCGCTGGACCGAGTTCTACGCCCACGAGTCATGCGGCAAGTGCACGCCCTGCCGCGAAGGGACGTACTGGCTGGTGCAGTTGCTGCGGGACATCGAGGCCGGCAAGGGCGCCATGTCCGACCTCGACAAGCTGAACGACATCGCCGACAACATCAACGGCAAGTCCTTCTGCGCCCTCGGCGACGGCGCCGCGTCCCCGATCTTCTCCTCGCTGAAGTACTTCCGCGAGGAGTACGAGCAGCACATCACGGGCCGGGGCTGCCCCTTCGACCCGGCCAAGTCGACGGCCTGGGCGGACCGCCCGGAGGTGAACGCATGACCGTGACCACCAGTGCTCCCGCCGGTGGGGGACAGGCGGCGGTCCCGCCGGAAGACCTCGTCACGCTGACGATCGACGGCATCGAGATCAGCGTGCCCAAGGGCACCCTGGTCATCCGTGCCGCCGAGCAGCTCGGCATCGAGATCCCCCGGTTCTGCGACCACCCCCTCCTCGACCCCGCCGGCGCCTGCCGCCAGTGCATCGTCGAGGTCGAGGGCCAGCGCAAGCCCATGGCGTCCTGCACCATCACCTGCACCGACGGCATGGTGGTGAAGACCCAGCTCACCTCGCCGGTCGCCGAGAAGGCCCAGCACGGTGTGATGGAGCTGCTGCTCATCAACCATCCGCTGGACTGCCCGGTCTGCGACAAGGGCGGCGAGTGCCCGCTGCAGAACCAGGCCATGTCGCACGGCAACGCCGAGTCCCGCTTCGACGGCAAGAAGCGCACCTACGAAAAGCCCGTACCGATCTCCACTCAGGTGCTGCTCGACCGCGAACGGTGCGTGCTGTGCGCCCGCTGCACCCGGTTCTCCAACCAGATCGCGGGCGACCCGATGATCGAGCTGATCGAGCGGGGCGCGCTCCAGCAGGTCGGCACCGGCGAGGGCGACCCGTTCGAGTCGTACTTCTCCGGCAACACTATCCAGATCTGCCCGGTCGGCGCGCTCACCTCGGCGGCCTACCGTTTCCGCTCCCGCCCCTTCGACCTCGTCTCCTCGCCGTCGATGTGCGAGCACTGTTCCGGCGGCTGCGCCATCCGCACCGACCACCGGCGCGGCAAGGTCATGCGGCGGCTCGCCGAGAACGACCCCGAGGTCAACGAGGAGTGGATCTGCGACAAGGGACGCTTCGCGTTCCGCTACGCGCAGCAGAAGGACCGCCTGGACACGCCGCTGGTGCGCAACGCCGACGGCGTCCTGGAGCCCGCCTCCTGGCCGGAAGCCCTGGAGGCGGCCGCCCGGGGCCTGACCGCCGCCCGCTCCCGGGCCGGCGTCCTCATCGGCGGCCGGCTGACCGTCGAGGACGCCTACGCGTACAGCAAGTTCGCGCGCGTGGCGCTCGACACGAACGACATCGACTTCCGCGCGCGCGTGCACAGCGGCGAGGAGGCCGACTTCCTGGCCGCCCGGGTGGCAGGCCGCGGCCGTGACCTCGACGGTACGGGCGTCACGTACGCCTTGCTGGAGAAGGCACCCGCGGTCCTGCTGGCCGGCTTCGAATCGGAGGAGGAGGCGCCCGGCGTCTTCCTGCGGCTGCGCAAGGCCTGGCGCAAGCGAAAGCAGAAGGTGTTCGCGCTGGCCACGCACGCGACCCGGGGTCTTCAGAAGGCGGGCGGCACCCTGCTGCCGGCCGCGCCCGGCACCGAGACCGAGTGGCTGGACGCCCTCGCGAGCGGCGTCGGCCTGGAGGAGCCCGGCACCCGCGCCGCCGAGGCCCTGCGCACCGAGGGCGCGGTCATCGTCGTCGGTGAGCGGCTCGCCGCGGTCGCCGGCGGCCTCACCGCCGCCGTACGCGCCGCCACCGCGACCGGTGCGCAGCTGGTGTGGATCCCGCGCCGGGCCGGCGAGC
>NZ_JBEPBF010000042.1:0-71102 GCF_040298985.1 Streptomyces sp. NPDC001093
GACCACGACACGCAGGTCGAGATGATCAATATGGGCCACCCGCCGCCCCTGCTGCTGCACGACGGCCAGGTCACCGTCCTGCACGCACGACGCCCCGTACCCCCCTTGGGCATGTGTGAACTGCCTGCCCCCAGCCACCGCGCCGATCCCTTCACCTTCGAGGACGGCGACATGCTGCTGCTCTACACCGACGGCGTCACCGAAGCCCGCTCGCCCAAAGGAGCCTTCTACCCCCTCACCGAGCGCGCCGCCTCCGCCCCCACGTCCGGGCCCGAGGCCCTGCTCCGCCACATCCACCGCGACCTGCTGGAGCACGTCGGCCACGAACCGGGCGACGACGCCGCTCTCCTGGCCATCGAACGCTACGGCGCCCACCACCTCCACCGACCGCACACCACGGCCCGCCCCCTCGACGGCCACCGTCGGCTCGACTCCGGCTCAAAGCCGGTTCCGGAGGGCCCTTCCTGAGCCCTCGCCCCATGCTGTCCTGATCGTCTTGCCGACGCCCTGCAGGGCGACAAAGCTGGCAGTGTGAAGAATTCGAACAACCTCAGAGCGGAGAAGGAGCCCGCAGACCGGAGAAGAGAAGACCAAAGGAAGAGGGAGTCATGACGACGCAAAGGTCCGAGACGTCGGCGACTCCGGAGGACGCGACTCCGACCGTGGCCAGGCAGCCCGACGGTTACGGTAAGCGGATCGGGGAGGTAGCGGAAATAACCGTTCTCTTCGATGCCAAGCCGGGCGGGGCGGAGAGATTCCGCCAGAACGCCGCCAAGATCCAGGACGAGGCCTTTCACTACGAGAAGCTCGTCGGCACTGTCCACGACTTCCGCGTCACCTTCATCAACAATGACACGCAGATCATCGGCGCGGTCACCTATGACGGTGACTTCAAGCCGTACATGGCGGACATCTTCGCCAACGCCGGACCGTGGTTCGACGAGATGTTCGAAGGTGTCGCGGAGGGCTATCCCGGGGCGACCGATCCGCACATCGTCGACTGGCTGGCGACGAAGATCGTGGAGGCCGACATGTGGTACGCCTCCAATCCGACCATGACAGTCGAGGACACCGCCAAGGCACAGAAGGTCACGCAGGCGTTCAACACGCTGCTGGACGCGGCGGCCGACTAACGGCATGGCTCCCGTCGGTCGAAGCCCCCTGGGCGGGCCAGCCGTCGGAAACCCTCCCTCCAGGAGTTGTTTTCCGTCCCAGGTGCCGTGGCCGTGGCACCTGGCACATCATCCAGGCGGCCCGGCAACGGCGCGCGATCGCCGGACCCGGCCCTTCAGTGAAGGTCGCACCGCCATGTCCGACCACCTCTCCGGTACCCGCGCCGAGGTCGACCCAGCCATTGACCTGGCCGACCTCTACGCCTTTCCCAGCCCCTCCCAAACGGGTCGGCTCGTCCTCGTCATGGACGTCTTTCCCAATGCCCGCCCAGGGGCTCTGTTCTCCGACGCCGCCAGCTACCGGTTCCGAGTCCGTCCCGCAGCCATTGCGGCGGATCATCCCGGTGCGCTCTTCGAGGTGGGCGCCCATGAGTATGCGTTCACCTGCACGTTTTCCGGCCCGGTCGAGTCCGACGCCGACGGGGAGGTGACGCAGTGGGGAACGTGCGTGCTCCCGGACGGGGAGGCGGTCGCGTTCCAGGTGAACGACGACCGGGGCGGCGACGGCCACGGCGTTCGCGTCTACGCCGGGTTGCGGCTGGATCCCTTCTTCATGGATGTCGGCAAGGAGGTGGAGACGCGGGCGGAGCGACGGCTCGCCTTCCTCCCGAGGGGCACCAACTCCCTGGAAGGCGTCGATGTCCTGACCGTCGTCGTCGAGTTCGATGTGGCAAGGCTGCTCGGACCGGCCGCGGGCACCGTGTTCGCCGTTGCCGCGGAAACCGTCACGGCCGGCCCCTATCCCGTGCGCCTGGAGCGGCTCGGCCGCCCGGAGGTGAAGAACGTCCTGATGTCGGAGAACGGGGTCGACACCGCGAACAGGATCGTGGATCTGCGCGATCTCTACAACGAAGAAGATCCATTCCGGCCCGGGCCGCACTACATGGGCGCCTACCGGTCGCGGCTGAACGCCAACCTGGCCTTCTTCGACGGTCTGGACGGCAAGCTGGACTGGCAGACAGACCAGGACGGGGCCCATCCGCTGACCAACCTGCTGCTCGCCGACTTCCTGGTCGTGGACGTGGCCAAGCCGTACGCCGAGGACGGCTACTTCGAGATCGAGCGCGCCCTGCTGGAGGGACGGGCGCACACGACCTGTGGCGGCCGCACGCTCAACGACGACGTCATCGACACGCTGTACACGCTGATCGTCAACGCCTTCCACGGCCCACGGATCAGCGACGGCGTCGACCGGGCGACCACGCCGGCCTCCCGCGAATTCCCGTATCTGGCACCGCCCAACCCCGACCCACCTGTGCCCGTGTCCGTTCCTACGCCCACCGCGAGCCAATGAGAGCGGTTCCGCAACGGCCGGCTGCGTGAGCAACGGGATGCGACTCGATCCTGCCGACGGTCCGGCGACGACGGCCGGGGTGATCGCCATGGGCAACCTGAATGCTCGCATCGAGGGCCTTACCGGCCAGGCGACACGGGAAAGCCTGAGCGGTGACGGGTGGGGCGAGTTGGTGGAGCTGACCGCCCTGCGCGGGCACGTGCTGGGCCGTATCGACGAGGCCGAGCGCGCCGCGTCGCTGGCCGAGGCGTTCGTCGACCGGGCACCGAACGATCCGCGGTCCCGTGTGGCCCGCGCCAGGCTGGCCGCCCTCTTTCATCGGTTCCCGGCAGCGCTGGCCGATCTCGACGCGGCAGCCGCGCTGGGACTCGATCGGCGGAGCCTGGACGAGGAGCGGGCTGCCATCCATCAGGGGGTCGGGCGGTACGACGAGGCCCTCGCCCAGTATCAGAAGGCGCTGCTGCGACGGCACGGCTTCAGCGCCCTGGCCGCCCTGGCCCGCTGTCACGCCGAGCGCGGGCAGGTGGCCGAGGCCGAGAGGTGGTTTCTGGCGGCGAGACGCGGCTACCGCGGGGTGAGTCCGTTCCCGCTCGCGGTGCTCGCATTCCAGTGCGGGCAGACGTGGCTGTGCACGGGCGACCTCGCACGCGCGCGCATATGGCTGGAGTCGGCGGTTCGCCGACTGCCGGCCTACGTGCCGGCGCAGGGCCGGATCGCCGAGATCGATGCGGCCGAAGGCAGGGCCACCGTGGCGATCGGCCACCTGCGCCGGCTGGCGCTGGAGAGTGACGATCCGCAGTACGCGGCCCAGCTCGCCCGCATCCTGGCCGCGCGGGAGGCACGGGTCGAGGCAGAGTTCTGGCGCGCGCACGCCGCTGCTCGCTACGAGAGCTTGATGGCGCGCCATCCTGAGGCGTACGCCGATCACGCGGCGGAGTTCTGGCTGACGGCCGGCGCCGACCCTCAGCGGGCCCTTGCCCTGGCGCGGCAGAACCTCGCCCTCCGGCCGACGCCACGCGCCCGGGCGCTCGTGGATCGCGCGACCTGCCGTGTCGGACAGCACCAATAGATCCGAAAATTGATACAAATCGGCCGACGTCTGATCGAGGGGACGACATGGCGACGGTCGAAGGCGCAGCCCTGCAGCTGGACGAGATTCAGGGCATTGTGCTGCGCACCCGGCCGTCACCCTACGTCGGCACCTACATCCTGCTGCGTGTGGACGACCCCGGCGCCGGCCGTGAGCTGATGGGGCGCCTGGCCGGACTGGTCGACTCAGCTGCCAACTGGTGGCAGCCGCCCCTGCCGGCGCTCCTCAACGTCGCCGTGACGTACCGGGGGCTCGAAGCGCTCCAGGTGCCGCAGAGCTCCCTGAACAGCTTCCCCGAGGAGTTCCGGCAGGGCATGGCGGCACGGGCCGAGTTCCTGGGCGACACCGGCGAGAGCGCACCCGCACACTGGGAGCCGCCCTTCGGCACCGGCCAGGTACACGTCGTACTGTCCCTCGTCGCCGCCGACCAGGAGTCACTGGCCGTCGTCCTCGAGCGGGCCCGTCAGGCGCGCGCGCAGCTTCCCGGCCTTCAAGTGGTGTACCGGCAGGACCTCTACCAACTGGCTTCGGGGCACACCAGCTTCGGCTACAAGGACGGCATCAGCAACCCCGCGGTGGAAGGCAGCGGCGCGGACAGCCCACCGGGTGGCGGTCCCGTCCTCAAGGCGGGCGAGTTCGTGCTGGGCTATCCCGACCAGACCGGAAACCTGCCCCCGATGCCGGAGCCGGACGTGCTGGGCCGTAACGGCACGTTCGTGGTCTGGCGGAAGCTGCACACGCGCGTCGCCGCCTTCCGGCAGTATCTCAAGGC
Organism: Streptomyces sp. NPDC001093; assembly: GCF_040298985.1. Taxonomy (NCBI): domain Bacteria; kingdom Bacillati; phylum Actinomycetota; class Actinomycetes; order Kitasatosporales; family Streptomycetaceae; genus Streptomyces; species Streptomyces sp. NPDC001093. The sequence continues at coordinate 4,329 of NZ_JBEPBF010000042.1, forward strand.
GAACGCCGCCGGCCCTGAAGAAGAGTCGCTGCTCGCCGCGAAGATCGTGGGCCGCTGGCCGAGCGGTGCCCCGTTGATCCTGGCGCCCGAGCACGACGACCCGGACCTGGGGGCGGACGAGCAGCGCAACAACGACTTCCTCTACGCGTCCGATCCGCACGGCGCGGTCTGCCCCCGTGGCGCCCACGCCAGGCGTGCCAATCCGCGTGACTCGGAGATCATCGGTGACGTGCACCTCCACCGCCTGATCCGGCGGAGCACCAGCTACGGGCCACCGCTGCCGGCCGGCGCTCTCGACGACGACGGCGCCGACCGCGGCATCGTGTTCATCGCGGTCAACGCGCATCTCGACCGTCAGTTCGAGTTCGTGAAGTCGCAATGGTTCAACGACGGCAACTTCACCGGCCTGGACGTGGAGAAGGACCTGCTCACGGGCGACAACGACGGCTCGGGCGTTTTCACGATCCCGCAACGCCCTGTCCGGCGTCGCCTGCACGGCGTCGAGCGCTTCGTCATCACTCGTGGCGGCGAGTACCTGTTCCTGCCGAGTCTGAGCGCGTTGCGCTGGCTGGCCAACCTTGGTGTCTGAGCCCGCCGTCAGGTGAACCGAGGGTTGCTGACGTCGATGGAGACCATTGTCTGTTCCAGGATCGGGCGGTTCTCCGCATCGCTTCGATAAGCCCGGCGTTTGGTGGGCAGGAGGATCCCGTCCGCCTCCACGGTGTCGTAGACGTACTGTGCCGCGGCGAACCCGCCCGCGATGTCGACGTGATAGTCGTGCCGGCGCAGGAGATGGTCGGGGCCGAAGTAGAAGTCCTGTTGGGTGCTGTGGCCGGCGATGTGGGACGGGAAGGTGGCCCGCACCCCCCGCCAGAGTTCGTCTCCTTCCCGCCATGGTTCGATCTCGGTGACGGCGAAGCCGGGCATCGCCAGCAGGAAGGGCGTGGTGAGATACGTCCACAGCGCATATCCGTTGAAGTAGGCGCGGTCCAGTGGGTCCCACGGGGTGTTGAGGTCGTGCCCTGTGAACGACTTGCGCGGTTCGTCGCGTTCGGCCACGACGCGGCCGTCGAGTTTTTCGATGCTGATTCGGTCGGCGGTGAAGTCGGTCTTCTGGTCGGGAGCGCCGAACGGCATCACGGAGGCGTGCTGCTCGTGCAGCCAGACGGTCATCTCCCGGGGGGGTGGGGTCCTGCGGCATCCCCTTGATGACGAACATGTCGCCACCGCTGACGATGGTGGCGCGAACCGCGGTGAGTGCGTTCCAGCGGTCGAGGCCACCATGGGCGTCGAGGGCCTCTGCGAGCAACGAGTTCATGTCGGTCTCCTGCTCGGTCGTGCCGGGCGGCGGTGGCCGAAGCGGCGTCGATCGGGCGGCCCGGCCCGCCAGCAGGGGTTCGGTGAATGCCCGAATGGTTGATTGCGCAGCGCAATCCCGGGTGAGGCGGCGCCGAACCAGAGGCTCAGTCAGAAGTCACGGACCGCTTTCGTCTCGTAGATGACCGAGCCTGCCTGCAACGGGATCGTCAGTGCCGCAGGGTCGGTCTGCCGACGGGTCGAGAGCGTGCCGTAGACCACGAATCGCGCGCGTGGAGCGAGGCATGAGTGATCTTCCGTCTCTCAGGGCCCGAGGAACTCGGTGGCCGCTGCGGACAACAGCGATGCTGATACCGGCGTCCTCACCGGCACCCCGGCTGTCATCGGAGCGCCTGAACCACGCCGGTCAGCCGCGGGCGAATTCGAGGAGGTCGGCATTGAACCGTTCCGCGAACTCGGGCACCATCGACAGGCCGTGCGGAGCACCCGAGTAGACCTTGAAGGTCACGTCCTTGACGAGCTGTGACGATTTCTGCGCGGAGGCCACGATGGGGACGATCTGGTCGTCGTCGCCGTGAATGATCAGCGTGGGAATGTCGAACGTCTTCAGGTCCTCGGTGAGGTCGGTCTCCGAGAACGCCTTGACGCAGTCGTAGGCGGCCTTGATGCCGACCGTCATGCTCCAGAGCCAGAACTCGTCGCGGGTTCCCTGGGAGACGGTCGTTCCTTCGCGGTTGGCGCCGTAGAAGGGGGCACTGAGGTCTTTGTAGTACTGGGAACGGTCCGTCAGCACGCCTTTCCTGATGTCGTCGAAGACCTCGATCGGCAGCCCCTCCGGATTCGCATCCGTCCTGAGCATCAACGGGGGGATCGCACCCAGCAGGACCGCCTTGGCGACACGGCCCGTGCCGTGCCGGCCGATGTAGCGCGTGACCTCTCCGCCACCGGTCGAGTGACCGACCAGGATCATGTCGCGGAGGTCGAGGGCTTCGGTGACGGAGGCGAGATCGTCGGCGTACGTGTCGAGGTCGTTCCCCTTCCAGGGCTGGCCCGAGCGTCCGCCCCCGCGCCGGTCGTGGGCCACGACCCGGAAGCCGTTGTCCGCCATCAGCATCAGCTGCGGATCCCACGCGTCCGCGATCAGCGGCCAGCCGTGGGAGAAGACCACCGGCTGACCCGATCCCCAGTCCTTGAAATAGATCTGCGTGCCGTCCTCGGCAGTGGCGAAGGCCATGATCGCTCCTCCAACACTTGTCCGGAAGTTCCGCTTCATAAGAATTCAGCGCACGGGCCGCAAGGGGAATGTCACGCAACGACCGGCAGCGGACGCAAAAGGCGACGGAGAGGCCGACAGCGGAAGCGGCCCATGAGCGCGTCGTATCAGCCACGCTACTCGCAGAGCCCCACGCCAGCACGCCGGGCGGACCGCGGCGACCGGACAGGGAACGACGGGTGCGCGACTGAAGGAGCAGCGGGCCCCGAACGGCCCGTGGGGGCAGCGGCCGGTGTCATGAACGGCGATGAGCAGTTGCTGCGCCGCCGCGTGTACGGCCAGGACCAGCAGACCTACGCCACTCTCATAGGCGGCCCGCTGGACGGTCCGCTCACGAGAGCCTGCCGGCCTCGCCCGTGATCCCGATTCTCCGTTGCACCGGTCGAGTCGCACTGCCGATTCGGGATCAGGCATCACTCGCCTGGGGGGCGCTGAGTGTGTAGGTGGTTCCGACGCTGGTCTGCACCCATGCGTCCGGGAGGGCTGCGGCGAGGGTGTGCTGGGCGCGCCAGCCGGTGCAGTGACCGGGGACGATCAGCTCGGGTGCGAGTTCGGTGAGCGCGGCCACCGTCGGGCCGATGACCGGCTCGAAGGCGGGACCGCTCAGGTGGAAGCCGCCGATGAGGGCCAGCAGTTGGCTGACGCCGGTCAGCCTCATGGCGTGCCGGATGATGTTGACCACTCCGGCGTGGCCGCACCCGGTGATGACGACAAGTCCCCGGCCGCGCACGTTGATGACGAGTGCCTGGTCGTCGATGACGGCCGGGTCGTGTCGCCAGCTGTTCCCGTCCCAGGCTTGGTGTGCCTGCGACATGCCGTGCTCGAACTCGGTGACGCGGTCCACCTCGCCGGTGATCAGGATGGCGCCGGCCAGCAGCGACGGCTGCCGCCGCTCGATCACCTCGAACCCTTCGCGTTCCAGGGCACCCCGTGACAGGGTCGGCATCTCCAGACCCTGGCCGGCGGGCAGTGCCAGGCGGCGGCGGGTCCAGACCGCGGGGTGGACGGTCAGCGGCAGGCCGGAGCGCCCGCGCAGCCGGGCCAGGCCGTCGAAGCCGCCCGCGTGGTCGAAGTGCCCGTGGCTGAGCACGACGCCCTGCAGGCCGCCGACATCGATGCCAAGACGCTCGGCGTTCACCGCCAGCGCGTCAGGCGACGCTCCGGTGTCGAACAGCAGCGTGCTGCTTGCGTTCCCGCTCTGGACGGTGACCAGGGCGGAGAAGCCGTGCTCGGCACGCAGCCCCGCGAGGGCCTCTCCGCCGGCGAACTGCCGCGCGGCGGTGCGCCCGGCGCCCACCGACGCCCGGGTGACTCCCTCGGCAGAGGCCAGCAGGGCGTCGAAGGTGTTGTCGACCATCGTCGTGACCCTGACCTCGTCGGCCTCGGGCAGCGTCACCGGCTCGACGGCCGGCCCCTCCGCGATGCGAGGCGCCGTCCACGCCGCCTCGGTCGCCGAGTGCCCATGATCGTCGCACATGCTAGAAAGCGCCTCCCCGCCCATACGACCGGCCGGCGAAGCAGGACCAGGTACAAGCCGCAGGCCCACGGCGGTCGCGCCGGCCGGACCGGCCGCAGGCGCCGTGCGGCGGGGTCATGCTTCCACCCGCGCGGGCGGGACGACGACGTCGATGAGCCCGGTGGCCACGTCGTACACGAGCCCTGAGACGAAGACTCCGGCCCGAAGCTTCTGCTTGAGGGTTTCGACGTCGACGCGGACGGCGGTGACCGGGTCGGTGACCGCCTTGGCGTCCAGGTCTCCGGCCGGAACTTCGAAGTAATCGGCCAGCAGTTCGGGGAACGCGGCCAGGTCCGTGATGCCGCAGTCGGTGTGGTGCAGGACCGCATAGTGGTTGTCACCCGGGCGAGGGCCGCCCGTGCGGGCCTGCACGACCTTGGAGAGCATCTCCAGCGTTCGGAGTGTCGCGGGCGTGACCCGCCCTCCGACGTTGCGGATCACCGCCGCCTCGCCGAGCTCGAGCCCGAGCACGGTGGACGGGTCGACACGTGGGTCGACGCAGCCGATGACCGTCAGACTGCCGCTGGGCATGATCTTGAGACTGGCGAATGATCCGCCGTCGGCGAACCCGGCGTTCCGCTTGGCTAGCTCGTCCGTGTCGATCACTGTGCCGGTAACCCCGTCTCGCTCTGAGCGTGGCCCCCTGGTGACGCCGACGGCGACCTCCCGTTGCCGCCCATCCTGGCCCGCCGCTGCCTCCCATGCCACTCGGCTCTGCGACACATGGTGATCACGCAGGTCAACGGATTAATGATCATGATTCGGCACGAAGCCGAGGTCTCGGACAGCGGTGACAAACGGAATCATCGCCGGCCAGGACACGCTGAGCGACCGCGCTTGATGCGGCGCTGCACGGAGCCCCATGACCGGCCGGTCCGGCCGGGTCGACCACGGCGGTGATCTCGGTGATGTGGCCGTCGGTGACGTGATGGTGAAGGCGAGGAGGGAAGGCGGGGTGCCCTCCTTGCTCCAGGAGATGATGTCGGGGTGGACGGTCGCCGCATGTCCTCGTGCCGGGCTGCCGGCCACTCGCGTGCGGGTGGCTACTTCGGTGGCCCGAGCGGAGCCCTTGCGTTCACTCGTCCTGAAAACTCCCGGAGGATCAGCTCGCCGGCAGGGAAGTCTGCCCTGAAGGCGCCGGAGTCAACGCGCGTGGTCACGGTGGTCGTGCCCTGGGGAGCGTTGTGCCAGGGCTTGGGAGCGTGTGATGACCTCGTCCGTGGACACGGCGCCGAGGCCGGCGAGTACGTCTTCCAGGGCGCCCAGCCATAGCCGGTAGTAGTGGTATGGCTCGTCCTGCTCCCGTGAGGCTGTCCAGGCGGTGATCCGGGCGATCAGCGCGGTCTGGAATTCCGGCCAGCTGAAGACGCCCGCCTCGTACAGGGTGACGGCCATGCCGAAGGCACGGCTTTCCCACGGCTCGGCGAACACCAGCTCGCCGTTGGAGCGGGGAGGTGCTGCCGGGCCCTCGGCGTCCAGCGGCGTGCTCACGGTGTCCCCACCCTGGCTACGCCGACCATCGCATCCCTGGTGATCAGCGGCACGAGTTCTTCTTCCGTGAGGCGCTCGGTGCCGGGTGGACGCTCGGGCAGTACGAGCCAGCGCACCTCGCTGGTGGAGTCCCGGACGATGATCCGCACATCGTCGTCGAGCGTGAGTCCCATCTCGGCCAGCACCGTGCGCGGCTCCCTGACCATGCGCGCGCGGTAGGCGGGGTCCTTGTACCAGCTCGGCGGCAGGCCGAGGACCGGCCACGGGTAGCACGAGCACAGCGTGCACACCACGACGTTGTGGGTGGTCGGGGTGTTCTCGACCACGACGATGTGCTCGCCCTGCTGTCCCGAGAAGCCGAGTTCCTTGATGGCGGCGGTGCCGTCCTCGAGCAGACGCCGCCGGTAGTCGGGGTCCGTCCACGCCCTGGCGACGACCTTGGCACCGTTGAGTGGACCCACGCTCGTCTCATAGCGGGTGATGATCGCGTCCATGGCCTTCGGGTCGATCAGGCCGCGCTCGGTGAGCAGTTGCTCGAGTGCCTCGGTGCGCAGCGCCACGGAAGGGCTCTCGTCGGAGCCGCCGGTGGTGGTCATGCGGTGGTCTCCAGATAGCTCTCGTACATGTCCACGGTGACGGTGAAGAGTTCGGCATCGGCGCCCCACAGTTCCCGTGAGTCGAACCGCACCGAGTAGACGTGTTCGGGGTTCTCGCCCATGAAGTGCGCATTGGTGTCCGGCAGCACATGGGCGGGCTGGATGATCTCGACGACTCCGCTGTGTCCCCGGACGTAGCGCGGCAGTCGAGTGTGCCCGGGCACGGACATGTTCCTGGCGCGTACGCGATCGCCTACGCCGAAGGCCGGTGAGGTCTCCACGGACCGCAGTGAGCCCTCGGCGGTGGGGGCGTACCGGGGCGGGGCCGGTTCCGGGAGCGGTGGCTCCTCCACGTGTTCGCCGTGCAGGTTACGGGCGCGGGCCTCGACCGCACCGGGCGCCAGCACGGAGTGTTCGGTGAGCATCAGCTCTCCGGCGTTGAGCCATCGCCCGAAGTAGCCGTCGTCCAGGTAGGCGGCGCGGTCCAGGCGCTCCAACGCATGCCGGAAGGCATCCGTGTTGACGCCGCCGAAGGCAACGCGGCTGGAGAGAATCGCCAGCGCGAATGCCTTGCGCTCCCAGTCCTCCGCGAAGACGCGCTCCTCGCGATCCGGTGGATGAACGCGTCCCCAGCCCTGGGTGCCTCCCATGTCGGCAATACCGTCCATGCCATGGCCTCTCATTTGCCGCAAAGGCGGACATGTCCATCGTATTTGGCTGATGCGTATGTGGCTGATGTCTGTGACGTCACGCCGTACGCCGTACTGCATCGTTCACTGCGTCGGCGACGAGGCGGCTCGGCCCGGTCATTGGGCCCGATGCAGCCGGTGTTCAAGCGGCCGGGGTCCGCCGCCCGGGTCGGTTCATGTCCTCGACGGTCGGTCGACGAAGGCGGCCGCGGCCTGTTCATCTGCACTCAGCTCACACACGACCGGAGTATCCGCTACACCAACGACGCGACGGCGGTCTGGGCCGAGCAAGCCCTCTCCCGTCCCGCGGAGGACCCCTGCGGCGACGCGTCGTGTACCGAGGCGCTCAGGCTCACCCGCGCCTGCCGTGCCGGCCGGAGGAACCATGGCGTGGTGGCGGTGGCTGCGAGTCGTCAGCGGCCGGCCGCGATCAGCGCAGCAGGACGCCGAAGACCATGTGGAAGAAGGCGTCGAAGGGAGCGGAGGTCTTGTCGGCCCGGGCCGCGATCAGCGTGCCCTCCCAGGCGCTGAGGATGAACAGCGCGGCCTCCTCGACGTCGAGAGCGGCGTCCAGCTCACCTGCTTCCCGGGCTTCGGTGAGCACCCGCCGGATATGCGCGGCCCACCGTTGGAATCCGCCCTGGACGGCGGAGCGGATCTCCTCGGAGTGGTCCGCCACCTCGGCGCCGAGATTGCCCACCAGGCATCCGCGGGCGAAGCCGCTGTCGACCGTGTCCGCGCCCAGGAACTCGAAGTGCGCCCGAAGCCGCTCCAGAGCAGGGCGCCCGGGCGTGTCGAGCAGGTCGAACCGCAACCCGGCGGCGTAGCGGCTCAGTGCCTCGAGGGCGCTCTCCTCCTTGCTGGCGAAGTGGTTGTAGAACGAGCCCTTGGGAGCCCCGGCCGCCGAGGTGATGTCGCTGATGCCCGTGGCATGGAAGCCCCGCGTGCGGAACTGCTCCAGGGCTGCCTGCGCGATCTCCTCGCGCTTGGACGCGCGTGCCATCCTCACCACCACCTCCCGGTCAATATGTCCGGTCGCCTTACCGCAGGTCAAACCCAGGCCACCGGGGAAGCGGCCCCCGCCCACATCGACACGTGGCCCACGTCTCGGCCCTCGGACCTGCTTGACTAAGTTTAAAGCGACCGGTCATATTGAAGTGACCGGTCATATTGGATGCCGGTCCCGCCCCAGCCTCGGCCCTCCGCGTGTCGGTCAGAGGCAGCACCGAGGAGAAGCGTCATGTCCGCGTACCGAGCATTCGAGGCCACCGGCGTGCACCAGCTCCGGCTCGTCGAGCGCGAGCTGGTCGACCCGGAGCCCGGACATGTCCGGCTCAGGGTGGAGGCGTGCGGTGTCTGCCACTCCGACGTGCTGGCGGTGGAGGGACTGCGCCCCGACCCGTCACGCCCCGTCGTCCCCGGCCACGAGATCGTCGGTGTGATCGATGCCGTGGGCGCGGGTGTCACCGCCTGGCGGCCCGGCGACCGCGTCGGCGTCGGCTTCCTGAACGGGCACTGCTGGCAGTGCGAACCGTGCCGCCGCGGCGACTTCGTCAACTGCCTCGACCAGGCACAGACCGGCACCACCATCGACGGCGGATACGCGGAGGTGACCTACGCCCGCGCGAGCGGACTGGTGCGCATCCCCGACGGCATGCCCGCCATCGAGGCGGCCCCGCTGCTGTGCGCCGGACTGACCACCTTCACCGCGCTCCAGCAGGCCTCCACCCGCGCGGGCGCCCTGGTCGCCGTGCAGGGGATCGGCGGGCTGGGGCACCTGGCCCTGCAGTACGCACGCAGCCTCGGACACCGTGTGGCCGCCATCGCCCGCGGCCAGGAGAAGGAGAAACTCGCCAGGGAGCTGGGCGCCCACGAGTACATCGACAGCACCGGCACCGACCCCGGCGCGGCGCTGGCCGACCTGGGTGGCGCCTCGGTCATCGTCGCCACGGCATCCAGCGGTACGTCCATGAACCCGCTGGTCCGCGGCCTGGCCCCGGGCGGCAGCCTGGTCGTGGTCGGTGCCGCCCCCGACCCGCTGACGGTCGCCACGGCCGACCTGATCTTCGGCACCCGCCGCATCGTCGGCAGCCTGACCGGATCGTCGATCCAGAACGAGGACAACCTCGCCTTCAGCCTCGCCCACGGCATCCGCCCCGCCACCGAGACCATGCCCTTCACCCGCGCCATGGACGCCTACGAGCGGATGCTCTCGGGCAAGGCCCGCTTCCGCGTCGTCCTGGACATGGACGCCTGACCACGCCACGACCCGCGCCGCCGGGCAGGCGAGTCCCGGCCCGCGCCCCTGGCAATCCCCTTGAGGTTTCCCCACATGACCGACATGGTCGACACGACAGAGCACACCAGCACGGCCCCGCGCGGCAGCGGGCCTGCGCGTTCAGCCGCCGGCATCGTCCCCCAAGTCAACGGTGCCGATGCAACCCGCGCTGCACGGATCAGGCTGCTGTCCATCTCCCTCGGCACCGCCGGCCTCGGCGGAGCCTGGCAGGCGGCGGTAACCACCTTTCCGCCCGCTCTGCAGGTCAGCGACGCGCTGTTCACCGTCAGCGGTCTCATCTGGTTGGTGTTGCTGGCCCAGTACCTGCGCCATGGCGGGACCAGGTGGCGCAACCTGCGCCACGACCTGCGTCATCCCGGCGATGGCTTCACCCTCGGGTACGTCCCCATCATCGGCATGCTGATCACAGGCCACTTCTCGCGGTACGGGATCACAGGCCCACGATGGGCCTACGCCGTGTTCGTCACCCTGGCCGCCCTCATCGCCGCACGCCTGCTCGCCCACTGGCTCACGGGTGCTCTGAGCGCAACAGTCCTGCACCCGGGCTACCTGCTGCCCGTCTCCTCCGCACCGTTCGTGGCGAGTGCTGTCGCCTCCACGCTCAGACTGCCCGATGTCGCTGACGCCGCCTTCGCGGTGGGGCTGTTGTACTGGCTCGCCTTCGGCACCGTCATCCTCGGCGGCCTCGTCACCGGTGGCCCCCTGCCCGGGCCCGCCCGCCCGGCCCTCACCGTCCTGACCATCCCGCCGGCGACCGGCGGAATCGCCTGGACCGCCGCTCACAAGGGCGTCTTCGATGCCGTCGGATACGGCTTCGCCGGGACCCTGCTCTTCACCGTCCTCCTCGTCGTCTTCCTCCTCCCCGAGCTGCGCCAGCCCTCGTTCCATCCGGGCCTGTGGATCTTCAGCTTCCCCATAGCGGCAAGCACCAATTTCGCCATCCGCTGGATCCACGCGTCCGAACTTCCCGGTGGGCCGGCCCTCACCGGCATCCTCCTTGCCGGTGCGACCTCGGCGCTGGGCCTGCTGGCCGCGGCGACCCTGCTCCACCGCGCCCGGCGAGCGCTTCCCAGCTGACTTCCGCTCCGGCCGCGGAGAGATGCCCGCCGGAGGCATCACCTCGTCCTCGTGTGCTGACCAGCCCCGGTTCACCGGAGGGTGAGAGCCCGCAGCCCCGTTCGCGGGCCGACCCCGATTCCCCCCGGCAATGTGCCCTGACCCGCCGAGATATCTCGAGGAGCCATCATGCCCAAGCTCGACCGCCACGACGCCGTCTTCGTTCTCGACCTCGGTGACGGGGAGAACCGCTTCCACCCCGACTGGATCGCCTCGGTCAACGCAGCCCTGGACGAGGTGGAGAAGTCGGAAGGGCCCCGCGCCCTGGTGACCGCTGCGACCGGGAAGTTCTACTCCAACGGTCTCGATCTCGAATGGCTCGCCGCGCACAGCGACGAGCACCTGGACTACGTCAGCTCCGTCCACGCTCTGTTCGCAAGGTTCCTGTCCCTCCCACTGATCACCGTAGCCGCGCTGCAAGGACACACGTTCGCCGCCGGAGCGATGTTCTCCCTGGCCCACGACTTCCGTCTCATGCGCGCCGACCGCGGCTTCTGGTGCCTGCCCGAGGCAGAGATCAACATCCCCTTCACCCCGGGCATGTCCGCCCTCATCCAGTCCCGGCTGACCCCGCAAACGGCCCACCAGGCCATGGTCTCCGCCCGTCGTTTCGGCGGCCAGGAAGCCGCAGCCGCCGGAATCGTCGATCAGGCCGTGGACGAGGGCGCCCTGCGCACTGCCGCCCTCGAACTTGCCCAGGCTCACGCGAGCAAGGCCGGCGACAGCCTCGGAACCATCAAGACGCGCATGTACGCCCCTGCCCTCACCAAGCTCCGCGACACGACCAACCCGCTGGGCTGACGCCCTACCGGATCGTCGGCCCGGGCGGGGCACGAAGACTGCCAACTGACCTCCCGGCGGGTGATCGCCACCGTGCGGATGCGCCGCGGCAAGGCAACCAACTCCCGCGGCGCCCCGGATTTCGTCAGCGCGGCACCGGCCACCGCCCTGGCACCCGCTTCTCCCTCACCACCGGCATGAACCTCTCCGACCGGGCCACGGCCCGCCTCGCGGATCAAAAGTCACGCCTGCATACCTCTCACAGCGTGTGCGGTCACGTCATCGACGAGGTTCCTGCCATCGATTGTCGGCGACGGCTGAATTGTGGTTCTGGATCACTTTCAGTGCCAGAGCCACGGCGGATCACCGAAACCGCGATCATGAACGGCCTTGCGCGGCGAGGAGCTCTTGTTGTTGTGGCCTTCGACGGCGCCGGAGCTGTAGCGCAGGCTGAGACCGGCGACGACGCCGTCGAGGTCCTGGCCGAGGCCGGTCACGAAGGTGCGCAGGGCAGGCAGGTCGTCTGCCTGGACGCTGGTGATCCACTGGTCCAGGTCCCGGCCCTTGCGGTTGTTCATGAGCTCGGCGAACACGCGGACGTGGCCGGGGGTGCGGTCGAGTGCGAGGCAGCGGGCCAGGATCTCCTTGAGGCGCTGTGCCTGGTCGTCGGTGAGACGGTTCTTAACGACGCTCTCGCCGCCGGTGCAGCCGCGCTCGCGTACGTCCTCGAACAGGCGGCGGGCGATGACGCAGCCCTCGGCCCATCGCTGGTGGAGGTAGGGCTTGTGTGGGTCGAGGATGCTGGTGCGGCCGGCCCACCGTCCGACCAGAGTTCGTCCGCGCTCGCCGCGTGGGCGAGGCGGCGGACGGTGTGGCGAGCCAGTCCGAGCTCACGGCCGATCGCTCGCGGCCCAACTCCCTTGTCGAGGAGGGCGTGGACGGCGGCATGCTGGGCTGTCCGCGGTCCCGAGGGGGAGACCGGTTCGAGATCCAGCGTCACCATCACCCCAGTGACCTGGACCGTGGCGGAGTCGTGCGGTTCGCGAAGCAGAGCGCGACGCTGGACGACGGTCTTCTCGACGGCCTCGGCAAGGTCCGACCAGATGTGCCACCGACGAACCTCGCACCGCGGTGGCCCTGGCCGCACGCCGCCGCAAGACCGAAGCCGCCCTTGACCGCGTCCACCAGGCCATCGCCCGGCTCCGACGCGAGAAAGCCCAGGTCAGCGCCGCCGACCTCGCCCGTCGAGCGGACGTCTCACGCACCTTCCTCTACGACAACGTCGAGGCCAGAGCCGCGGTCGCCGCGGCGATGGCTCAGGCCGGCGAACACCAATCCCGCACGCTCGCCGAACAGGACGACGAACGCGAAGCGACCTGGCGCGAACGCGCCCTGAACGCCGAGGACGCCCTCAAAGCCGGCTCACCACCGACAACCGCACCCTCGACGAGCGACTCAAGGCCGCCCGCTCGAACCTGCGCTTCCAGGACCGGCGCGTCGCCGACCTCGAAGCCCGCATCGCCGAACCGGCACCGACGTCCTGATCCCTCCCGCGGCAGGCAGCACCACCGCCCCAGTTCCCGCGAGGACCTGTACAAGAGGCCACTTGGACAGGGAAATTGCAACTTCGACATGGCTCGCGGAGGCAGCTACCTTCGTCTGGTCCTCGGTGGTCGCCACGGTCGCACAGGGATTCCTTCAGGCTGGGCCGGCCGCGACGGGATGAGTCGGTCACGCCCCACGAACCCTCGCCCCCATGCGTAAGCCACCGAACCGGGTCCACGCCAGGCAGCCCAACCAGGGAGAGACGCATGCCCCATCTTGCTCTGTACACATTCGGCGTCCTGAAGTCACCTCTCGCCGATCCCGCACCTCTCACGCGCGAGTTCTACGACATGGGTGAGGCCGTCTACCGGAAGATCAGTCAGCACCCCGGATACCTCGCGCGTGCCGAAGCGGCAGGCGGTGACCGGGGCATGCTCTTCGAGGCGGACTGGGGTGCATGGGGAGAGTTCGCCGTACCGACCTGGTACGGCAAGGGCCGTACGGTGGAAACCACCGCGCTGGCCGCGACCCTCTCGCTCTGGACCGACCTGCGCCCCGCCTTCGACGCCGTCTACACCGGTCTGCACCGTGAGGCGCTGAACAGGCGTTACGACTGGTTCGAGAGGACAGGGCACCCGAATTACGTGTGCTGGTGGGTCTCCGACGGCGTGATACCCACCTGGCGGGACGGGGTTTCCAGGCTGGAGCACCTCCACGACCACGGCTCCGCGCCGCACGCCTTCACCTTCCACCACTCGTTCGCCCCGGACGGAACTCCGACCAGGATCAAAGGCATAGGGCCGAAGAGCGACCAGGTTCCCTGACGAGGAAGCCTGAACGACTCCCACAAGGATGCCTTCCGCAACCTGGTCCGCGACCGGCTCGGGGGTGTGCACAACCGCACGACGCCACGCGGGTCGGCCGACGATCGGTGAAACCGCAGGTCAGCCCAGCTTGCGGAAGAGTCCCTCCTGCACCACGGACACGATCAGCTGCCCTGAGAGGTTGTAGATGCGGCCCCGGGCCAGACCGCGGCTGCCCACCGCGATCGGCGACTCCTGGTCGTACAGGAACCACTCGTCCGCGCGGAACGGCCGGTGGAACCACATGGCGTGATCCAGCGAGGCCATGTCGAAGTTCCGCGGCCCCCACAGCGGCTCGACCGGGATGCGGACAGCGTCCAGGAGGGTCATGTCACTGGCGTAGGTCAGCGCGCACGTGTGCACCAGCGGGTCGTCGCCGAGCGGTCCGACCGCGCGCATCCACACCGCACTGCGCGGCTCGGCGCCCTTGATGTCCTCGGCGTTCCAGCGCAGGCGGTCGACATAGCGGATGTCGAAGGGCTGGCGGCGCGCCATCCGCTCCAACTGCTCCGGGAGTGCGCCCAGGTGCTTGCGGATCTCCTCGGAGACCGTCGGCAGCGATTCCGGGTCGGGCACCTCACGGGCCGGCGGCAGCTGGTGCTCGAACGGTCCTTCCTCGGGCTTGTGAAAGGAGGCGGTCAGATTGAAGATCGTGCGGCCCTGCTGCACGGCCGTGACCCGGCGCGTGGTGAACGACCGGCCGTCGCGGACCCGCTCCACCTGGTACACGATGGGCACGCCGGGGCGGCCCGGGCGCAGGAAGTACGCGTGCAGCGAGTGCACCGGGCGATCGCCGTCCGTGGTGCGGCCGGCGGCGACCAGCGCCTGGCCCGCCACCTGGCCGCCGAAGACACGCTGCAGCGACTCCTGCGGGCTGCGACCACGGAAGATGTTGACCTCGATCTGCTCCAGGTCGAGCAGGTCGACCAGTCGCTCGGCCGGGTTCGTCGTCATCGATGGGATTCTCCTGGGCTCACTACTGGTCGACAAGGGCTCACAGCTGACCGACATCGGTGACGCGCACGACCGCACGGCCCTCGGCGTCCGAGGCAGCGAGGTCGATCTCGGCGCTGATGCCCCAGTCGTGATCGCCGTTCGGGTCGTCGAAGATCTGGCGGACGCGCCAGAGGCCGTTCGCCGGCTCCTCGCTGATGACCAGCAGCTTGGGACCGCGGGCGTCGGGACCGGTACCGAGGTCGTCGTACTCGTCCCAGTACTTGTCCATCGCCTCGCCCCAGGCGTCGGCGTCCCAGCCGGACTCGGCGTCCATCTCGCCGAGCTCCTCGACCTGATCGAGGGCGGCCAGCTCCACGCGACGGAACATGGCGTTGCGGACCAGGACCCGGAAGGCGCGCGCGTTGGTGGTGATCGGCTTCACCTCGTCGGCCTTCTCCTGGGCCTCCTCGGCCGTCATCTCCTCCGGATTCGCGAGCTGCTCCCACTCGTCCAGCAGGCTGGAGTCCACCTGCCGGACCATCTCGCCGAGCCACTCGATCAGATCCTGCAGATCCTCGGACTTCAGGTCGTCCGGGATGGTGTGGTCGAGGGTCTTGTAGGCGCTGGCCAGGTAGCGCAGCACGATGCCCTCCGTGCGGGCCAGCTCGTAGAAGGACACCAACTCGGTGAAAGACAGCGCCCGTTCGTACATGTCCCGGATGACCGACTTCGGCGACAGCGGGTGGTCGCCGACCCAGGGGTGGCTCTTGCGGTAGGTGTTGTACGCGTGGAAGAGGAGCTCCTCCAGCGGCTTCGGATAGGTGATGTCCTGGAGGCGCTCCATGCGCTCCTCGTACTCGACGCCGTCCGCCTTCATCGCGGCCACGGCCTCGCCCCGCGCCTTGTTCTGCTGGGCGACGAGGATCTGCCGCGGGTCGTCCAGGGTGGACTCGACGACGGAAACCATGTCGAGGGCGTAGGACGGCGACTCGGGGTCGAGGAGTTCGAACGCGGCGAGGGCGAACGTGGACAGCGGCTGGTTGAGCGCGAAGTCCTGCTGCAGGTCGACGGTGAGCCGGACGATACGGCCCTCGGCGTCGGGCTTGTCGAGCTTCTCCACGATCCCGCCGTCGAGCAGCGACCGGTAGATCGCGATCGCCCGGCGGACGTGCCTCAGCTGCTGCCTGCGCGGCTCGTGATTGTCCTCCAGAAGGTGGCGCATCGCCTCGAACGCATTGCCCGGGCGGGCGATCACCGACAGCAGCATCGTGTGCGTCACCCGGAAACGCGAGGTCAGCGGCTCCGGTTCCGACTCGATCAGCTTCTGGAAGGTGTTCTCCGTCCAGCCGACAAAACCCTCCGGCGCCTTCTTGCGCACCACCTTGCGCCGCTTCTTCGGGTCGTCGCCCGCCTTCGCCAGCGCCTTCTCGTTCTCGATGACGTGCTCCGGCGCCTGCGCCACGACGAGGCCGGCCGTGTCGAAACCGGCCCGGCCGGCCCGGCCCGCGATCTGGTGGAACTCCCGGGCCCGCAGCGTGCGCACGCGGCTGCCGTCGTACTTCGTGAGGGCGGTGAACAGCACGGTGCGGATGGGCACGTTGACGCCCACGCCCAGCGTGTCCGTGCCGCAGATGACCTTCAGCAGACCGGCCTGGGCGAGCTTCTCCACCAGGCGCCGGTACTTGGGCAGCATGCCGGCGTGGTGCACGCCGATGCCGTGCCGGACGTAACGGGAGAGGTTGCGGCCGAACTTGGTGGTGAAGCGGAAGTTGCCGATCAGCTCGGCGATCTGGTCCTTCTCCTCGCGTGAGCACATGTTGATGCTCATCAGCGCCTGTGCCCGCTCCACGGCCTGCGCCTGCGTGAAGTGCACGATGTACACGGGGGCCTGCTTGGACTCCAGCAGGTCGGTGAGCGTCTCGGTGAGCGGCGTGAGCTGGTACTCGTAGGAGAGCGGCACCGGGCGGGTCGCCGAGCGGACCACCGACGTGGGGCGACCGGTGCGGCGGGTGAGGTCCTTCTCAAAGAAGGACACATCGCCCAAAGTGGCCGACATCAGGATGAACTGCGCCTGGGGGAGCTCGAGCAACGGGATCTGCCAGGCCCAGCCACGGTCGCCCTCGGCGTAGAAGTGGAACTCGTCCATGACGACCTGGCCGACATCCGCGTCCTTGCCGTCGCGCAGCGCGATCGACGCCAGCACCTCGGCGGTGCAGCAGATCACGGGTGCGTCGGCGTTCACGGAGGCGTCGCCGGTGAGCATGCCCACGTTCTCGGTGCCGAACAGCTTGCACAGCTCGAAGAACTTCTCGGACACCAGCGCCTTGATCGGGGCCGTGTAGAAGGTGACCTCGTCCCGGGCCAGCGCGGCGAAGTGCGCCCCCGCGGCGATCATGCTCTTGCCCGAGCCGGTGGGCGTCGAGACGATAACGTTCGCCCCGGAGACCACCTCGATCAGCGCCTCCTCCTGATGGGGGTAGAGGGTGAGGCCGCGTTCCTGCGCCCACGACTCGAAGGCTTCGTACAGGGCGTCGGGGTCGGCGGTCGGCGGCAGCTGATCGATGAGGGTCACGCACCCATCTTGCCTGGCCTTGCCCCCCAGAGGGGAATCGGCTGTGGGCAGGAAGATCATGGCCGCTACGCTGTGTCGCCGACGCAGCGTCAGCGCACCAGGTCAACTGGACAGCGGCACACGAGGAATGGGGCGGGAAGCGGCCATGATGGGACCAGCACACTCACTGTCGGGGGCCGCGGCCTGGCTCGGGGTCGGAGCCGCTGCTGCGGCGGCGGGGCATCCGATGCCCTGGCCGGTTCTCCTCGTGGGGGCTCTGATCTGTGCCGGTGCCGCGCTCGCCCCGGACCTCGACCACAAGGCCGCGACCATCTCGCGCTCCTTCGGTCCGATCTCCCACTGGATCTGCGAGATCGTGGACAAGCTGTCGTACGCCGTCTACAAGGCGACCCGGATGAAGGGCGACCCGCGCCGCAACGGCGGTCACCGCACGCTGACGCACACCTGGCTGTGGGCGGTCCTGCTCGGTGCCGGCTGCTCCGCCGCGGCGATCGCGGGCGGCCGCTGGGCCGTGCTGGCGATCCTGTTCGTGCACATGGTGCTGGCGATCGAGGGGCTGCTGTGGCGGGCGGCACGGGGCTCCAGCAGCGATGTCCTGGTCTGGCTGCTGGCGGCGACCACCGCGTGGATTCTCGCGGGCGTCCTGGACAAGCCGGGCAACGGCTCCGACTGGCTGTTCTCGGCGCCGGGGCAGCAGTACCTGTGGCTGGGCCTGCCGATCGTGCTCGGTGCGCTGGTGCACGACATCGGGGATGCCCTGACGGTGTCCGGCTGCCCGATCCTGTGGCCGATCCCCCTGGGCCGCAGGCGCTGGTACCCCGTGGGGCCGCCGAAGGCGATACGGTTCCGGGCCGGGAGCTGGGTGGAGCTGAAGGTGCTGATGCCCGTGTTCATGCTGCTCGGCGGCGTGGGTTGCGCGGCGGCCCTCAACGTCATCTGAGGCACTCCTCGCATCTGAGCTGTCCCTCGGATCTGAGCCACTCCTCGCATCCGAGGCGCCTCTCTCCAACGCCCCGGCACCTGGCCCGAGGCACCCCTCGGGATCAGGTCGTCCCGCCGGCCTCCGCCTCGCCGTACCGGCGCTCGAAGCGGGCGATACGGCCCTCGGTGTCGACCGTGCGGGCCTTGCCCGTGTAGAAGGGGTGGCTCTCGGAGGAGATCTCCACGTCGATCACCGGGTAGGTCTGGCCGTCGTCCCACTCGATGGTCTGCTCGCTCCGAGCGGTCGAGCGGGTCAGAAACGCGTAGCCGGCGGCACGGTCGCGGAACACCACAGGGTGGTAGTCGGGGTGCTTGTCCTGCTGCATGGCGGCTCCTCGGGCGGTGCGGTCGGGCAGGGCGTGGGCGGGCCTGCCGGGGCCCGCGGATCAGCCGGACAGGGAGTCCTCGTCGACGATGTGCATCGCGGCCTCCTCGGCGGACGCGGCGGCGCCGTCGATACCGACGTCGGTGGCGACGAGGGCCGCCTCCTCGTCCTCGTGCGCCCCCTCGTCCGGGGCCACCAGCCGGCCGGAGCGGAGGTTGCCGACCTCGTTGTCGAGGGGTTCCCCGTCGGTGTCGTGGTCACCGATGTCGTCGCCGTCGCGGGCGACGAGGTCGGGCTGCTCCTCGGCGAGCCGCTGGTCCAGGGTCTCGCCCGCCTGGCGTTCGGCCGCCGTCACCCCGATGTGCTCCACCGCCCAGGGACGCTCGGGAGGGGACCAGCCACGGTCGAGCGGGTCCGCGACGCCGTCGAAGTCCAGTGTGTCCTCGACGTCGAGCACCCCCGAATCCTCCCGGATCTCCGAGGGATCGGGCTGGTAGACGTCGTCCCCCCAGCCGTCGGCGCTGTCCACGAGTACCTCCAGGTGGTGAGGACGGCCGTGTGCCACCACAACGGACGGCGAGCCGCCGGCACGTGTGGCACGAGGGTCACACTCCGCGAACCGGATGGTTCCGGGGCGTTCCCCGCACCGGTGCCGTTCTCCAGACTTCCACCCCTGCTCGGGACCGCGCAACGGCACGGGCACCGGTCATCGCCCGCACCCGGACACCGGCACCGGTCACAGCCCACTGGGCGCCCGCGCCCCATGACCCGACTGCCCAAAGCGTCGGCAGGCGCGACCGCGCACCCGCCCGCCGTGGACCCGCTCGGTCAGGCGTCGGCAGCCCCTCCTGGCAGCCCGCGCGCCGGGTCCCGGCGGCCCGAAGCGCCCGGGGGCAGGGGCGCGCACCTGTCCGCTGTGATCTGGCGGGGGTCGGTGTCGGTGGCGGCCCCCGCTGTGATCTGGCGGGGGTCGGTGTCGGTGGCGGCCCCCGCTGTGATCTGGCGGGGGTCGGTGTCGGTGGCGGCCCCCGCTGTGACCCGGCAGGGGCAGCGCAGCCCCGCAGGCGGCCCCCCCGGCGCGCGCCGGCCTGCGAGGGTCCGGTCCTCCCAAGAACCGACGACCGCGGCCACGGCACCCGGCGGCGCACCCCCGGGTACTGCCGGCAGCGCCGCCGCGATCGCGGGGACCGGCCTTGCCCCCCGGGCACTGCGCCGCGGTACCGGCCACCCGGGGGCTCGCCGGATGCTCACCCGTGCCAGGACCGCCACAGCGCCGCGTATGCGCCGTCCGCCGCGACCAGCTCGTCATGGCTGCCGAGCTCGCTGACGCGGCCCTCCTCCACGACGGCGATCACGTCCGCGTCATGGGCGGTGTGCAGGCGGTGGGCGATGGCGACCACGGTGCGGCCGTCCAGCACCCGGGCCAGGGAGCGCTCCAGATGCCGGGCTGCGCGCGGGTCCAGCAGCGAGGTCGCCTCGTCCAGGACCAGCGTGTGCGGATCGGCGAGCACGAGCCGGGCCAGCGCGATCTGCTGGGCCTGGGCGGGGGTCAGCGCAAGCCCGCCGGAGCCGACCTCGGTGTCCAGGCCGTCGTCCAGTGCCCGCGCCCAGCCGTCCGCGTCGACCGCCCCCAGCGCCGCCCACAGCTCGGCATCCGTGGCATCGGTGCGGGCCAGCAGGAGGTTGTCGCGCAGGGAGCCGACGAAGACGTGGTGTTCCTGGTTGACCAGGGCGACGTGCGAACGGACGCGTTCCGCCGGCATTCGGGACAGCTCGGCACCGCCCAGGGTGATCCGGCCGTCGCGGGGCGCGTAGATCCCGGCGAGCAGCCGGCCCAGGGTGGACTTGCCCGCACCCGAGGGGCCGACCAGGGCCAGCCGGGTGCCCGGGGCGACCTCTAGGGACACCTTGCGCAGCACGTCGACGCCCTCGCGGTAGCCGAAGCGGACCCGGTCGGCCAGCACGTCCCGCCCGTCCGGCGCCAGCGAGGCGTCCCCGGCGTCCGGCTCGATGTCCCGCACGCCGACCAGACGGGCCAGCGACACCTGGGCGACCTGCACCTCGTCGTACCAGCGCAGGATCAGGTTCACCGGGTCGACGAGCATCTGCGCGACGAGGGCGCCCGTGGTCAGCTGCCCCACCCCGATCCAGCCGCCCAGGACGAAGGCCCCGCCGACCATCAGCACCGAGCCGAGCACGATGACGTGGACGGCGTTGATGACCGGGAAGAGCACGGACCGCAGCCACAGCGTGTACCGCTCCCAGGCGGTCCACTCCTTGATCCGCCGCTCCGACAGGGCGACGCGGCGGGCGCCGAGCCGGTGCGCCTCGATGGTGTGGCCCGCGTCCACCGTCTCGGCGAGCGCGGCGGCGACGGCCGCGTACCCGGCGGCCTCGGAGCGGTAGCCGGAGGGCGCCCGCCTGAAGTACCAGCGGCACCCGGCCACCAGCACCGGCACGGCCAGCAGCACGGCGGCCGCGAGGGGCGGCGCCGTCACGACGAGCCCACCGAGCAGAAGCAGGGCCCACACGACACCGATCGCCAGCTGCGGCACGGCCTCGCGCATCGCATTGGCCAGGCGGTCGATGTCGGTGGTGATGCGGGAGAGCAGATCGCCCGTCCCCGCCCGTTCCAGCACGCCCGGCGGCAGTCCGACCGACCGGACGAGGAAGTCCTCGCGCAGATCGGCCAGCATCCGCTCTCCGAGCATCGCGCCCCGCAGCCGCACCTGCCGGGTGAACACGGCCTGCACGGCCAGGGCGAGCACGAACAGCCCGGCGATCGGGCCGAGATGAAGCTCCCGCGACCGGTCGGACACCCGCTCGACCAGGCCACCGAGCAGGTAGGGACCCACCATGGAGGCGATCACGGCCACCGTGTTGACGCCGATGAGCAGCAGGAACGCCCGGCGATGCCGCCGGAACAGCTCCACGACATAGGCGCGCACGGTCGAGGCCGCGCCGACGGGCAGGGTGGTGGCGGTCGTCGGGGCCGCCGGGTCGTACGCCGGTGGCGCAACGCCGATCATGCGCTCTCCTCGATCTCTTCCAGATCCTGGCGCGCGCCCACCAGGGCGCCCTTGTCGGCCGTGGCCAGTTCGTCGTCCGTCTCCCGCGTGACCACGGCCCGGTATCGCGGCTCGCTGTCGAGCAGTTCGCGGTGCGCACCGACCGCCACGGTCTCGCCCTCGTGGACCAGGACGACCCGGTCCGCGCGGTCGAGCAGCAGTGGCGAGGAGGTGAACACCACGGTCGTGCGTCCCGAGCGCAGCCGGCGCAGACCGTCCGCGATCCGTGCCTCGGTGTGCGAGTCGACCGCGGAGGTCGGCTCGTCCAGCACCAGCACCTCGGGGTCGGCGATCAGCGACCGGGCGAGCGCGAGCCGCTGGCGCTGGCCGCCGGACAGGGACCGTCCGCGCTCGGTGATGCGGGCGTCCATCGGGTCGGCGGTGTCCAGGGATCCCTGGACGAGTGCGTCCAGGACGTCCTCGCACTGCGCCGCGGCCAGCGCGTCCGCGGCCCGTACGGCTCCTGAGGCGGGCACGTCGAGCAGCTCGCGCAGCGTGCCGGAGAGCAGCACCGGGTCTTTGTCCTGGACGAGGACGGCGGTGCGCGCGCTGTCCAGGGGGAGGTCGTCCAGGGCGACTCCGCCGAGCAGCACCGAGCGGCCCGGTTCGGTCGGGTGTCCGCCCAGGCGTTCCGCGAGTCTGCCCGCCGCGTCAGGATCGCCGCAGACCACGGCGGTGAGACGGCCGGCGGGAGCGAGCAGACCGGTGCCGGGGTCGTACAGGTCGCCGCCCGGCACCTCCGCCTCGAGGGTGCCCTCGGTGGCCGTGGAACGCTCCAGCGACAGCACGCGGGCCGCCCGCGTGGCCGAAGGGCGGGAGAAGGAGTACGCCATGGCGATCTCCTCGAAGTGCCGCAGCGGGTAGTTGAGGACCATGACCGCGCTGTAGACGGTGACGAGTTCGCCGACGGTGATGCGGCCCTGGCGGGCCAGGTGGGTGCCGTGCCAGACGACGGCGATGAGCAGCAGTCCGGGCAGCAGCACCTGGACGGCGGAGATCAGCGACCACATCCGGGCGCTGCGCACCGCGGCGTGCCGTACCTCCTGTGAGGCGCGGCGGTAGCGGTCGAGGAACAGTTCCTCGCCGCCGATGCCGCGCAGCACCCGCAGTCCGGCGACCGTGTCCGAGGCCAGTTCGGTGGCACGCCCGGCCTTCTCGCGCTGCTCGTCGGCGCGGCGCGTCGCCCGGGGCAGCAGCGGCAGCACCGCGAGCGCCACGACGGGCAGTCCGAGGGCGACGACCACGCCCAGGGCGGGCTGGTAGACGACGAGGCCGACACAGACCACCACGACCGTCAGCGCGGCCGCGGTGAACCGGGAGACCGCCTCGACGAACCAGCCGATCTTCTCGACGTCACCGGTGGAGACGGCCACCACCTCCCCGGCGGCGACCCGCCGGGTCAGGGCGGAGCCCAAGTGGGCGGCCTTGCGCGCCAGCAGTTGCTGGACGCGGGCGGCGGCGGTGATCCAGTTGGTGACGGCGGTCCGATGCAGGAAGGTGTCACCGACGGCGATGCCCGTGCCGCACAACAACATCAGAGCGCCCGTCAGGGCGAGCCGGGAGCCGGAGCCCTCGACGACCGCCTGGACGGCCAGGCCGACACAGAAGGGAAGGGCCGAGACGGAGACGAAGTGCAGCAGGCCCCAGGCGAGCGACTTCAGCTGTCCGCCCAGCTGGTTCCGCCCGAGCCACCACAGGAATCGGGGGCCCGAACGTGCGTCCGGGACGCCCGGATCGGAGTACGGAAGGTCTTGAATCTGCATGACGTCCCAGTGGCTCGTGTCAGGGGGAAGGGATGGAGAGGGGACAGGGAGAAGAGGGGGAGTGGGGAAGCGGCGAAGAGCGGTGACAAGCCGTGAAAGGTTCGCGTCGCTGAGTGGTGAATTTCAAACGGTTTTTCTGACGGAGCGCCGAAATGCACCGGCTTCCGGCCACCGCTCACCGGGCCCGGTGCCGCTGCCGTCACCCGGATGTCCGGAAGATCGCACAATGAGCCGTTGCCCAGGCCACCATGGAAGCGTGAAGATCCCCACTCTGCGGCGAACGACGGTCGCGGTGACGGCTTTTGGAAGCCTTCTGGTGACGCTGTCGGCGTGCGGCACGGACGCCCCCGGCCCGACTCGCTCCGCCGCGGCGGCGGGCCCCGGCCCCGGCGGGCAGAGCCCGACGGTGTCGACCACCCCCACGACCGGCCCGACCCGCATCCCGGGCGTCGGCGACCGGCTGTTCCGGCAGATCCCGCGTGACTCCGGCCAGGTCGTCGCGGTGTACGGAGAGGACGAGGACTCGGCCGATTCCATGGTCGTGCTGTACACACGGGAGGGACCGGAGTGGCGGGCGGTGGCCGACTGGCCGGGGCACAACGGGCGGAACGGCTGGACCACGGACCATCACACGGGTGACGAGCGCAGCCCCGTCGGCGTGTTCGGGCTGTCCGACGCGGGGGGTGTGCTCGCCGACCCCGGCACCCGGCTGCCGTACGACCAGGACGAGGAGGGCTATGCGCCGCCGAACGAGTGGGGCGAGGCGCACCAGCACGACTTCGACTACGTCATCGCCATCGACTACAACCGTCTCCCGGGCACCCGGCCGGACGACCCCACGCGCCCCGAGGGCGACGACAAAGGCGGCAGTATCTGGCTGCATCTCGACCACGGCGACGGCACGTCCGCGTGTGTCAGCGTGTCCAAAGAGGCCATGGAGTTCCTGCTGCGCACGCTCGACCCGGACCTGCACCCGGTGATGGTGATGGGCGACCAGGCGGAACTGCGCGCCTGACGCACCGGCGCGTGCGGGACCCGGCGGCCAGGAATGGCCAAGCCCGGCACGGGCATCCATGTGAGTGACGTGCGACTTGGCGTCGGCACGCCCGGCGTGCGATCGCGCCGTTCTTCCCGAGGCGTCATTGCGGGTCGCCCCCGACTGCCCGTAGAACACCGGGCATGAGAAGACGGATAGTCATGTCCATGCTCGCAGGGGCGACCCTCCTGGCGAGCGCGTTCTTCGGCACCGGAGCCGCTGCGGCCCAAGCGGCCGACGTCCCGGCCGAGTTCGGAACCGACTGGCACGATCCGGTCACCGCGGCGCCGCCCGTCGAGCGACCGCACGCCACGTCGTGCCAGGTCACCCTCGCCGACGCCCAGTTCCGTGACTTCACGCCGTACCGGGGCGCCTACACCCCGCCCCAGGGCTGCGGCGACCACTGGAGCAAGGTCGTCCTGCGGCTCGACGGCAAGGTGAAGGGCCGTCAGTACGACCGCCTCGGCTATCTGCACGTCGGTGGGGTCGAGATCCTGCGCACCTCCACCCCGGAGCCCTCGCCCGACGGCATCGCATGGCACGTCGAGAAGGACGTCACCCGCTACAGCGACACCTTCCGCAGCCCGCAGGACGTCGAGATGCTGATCGGCAACGTGGTGGACGACACCTACACCGGCGTCATCGACGTACACGTCACTCTGACCTTCTACGCGGGCCGTCCTTCGCAGCGGACCCCAGACCGCGTGCTCACCCTCGCCGACACGCCCGACGGCGCGACCCTCACCACCCCGCGCAACAGCGAGCGGATCGTCGCCGAGGTCTACGCGACCGGTTCGGGCGGCGGCTGCGAGGAGTTCTGGTACCTGACCGTGGCCGACCCGGCGTCGTACTCCTGCAAGGCCGATCACGGCCCCTACCGCGAGGTGCAGATCAAGGTCGACGGCCAACTGGCCGGAATCGCCGCACCGTTCCCGAACGTCTGGACCGGCGGCTGGTCCAACCCCTTCCTCTGGTACGTCATCCCGGCGCCGCACGCCTTCGACGTCCGGCCCATCGAATACGACCTCACCCCCTTCGCGGGCCTGCTCGACGACGGGCGTCCGCACCGCGTCGAGGTCTCCGTCGTCGGCGTGCCCGCGGGCCAGTCGGGCTGGAGCGCACCGGTGAACGTCCTGGTCTGGCAGGACGCGCACCGCGCTCACGTCACGGGGGCGCTCACCGAGAACAAGGCGACGGACATCGCCAACTCCTCCACCTACACGCCCGGTTCGGAGAACCATGTGAACACCGATGCCGGACACCGGCTCACCGTGTCCGGATACCTCGACACCTCGCACGGCCGCGTGACCACAACCGTCACCCGCACACTCGCCAACACCTCCGTCCACCGGTGGACCGACGGGGAGAACACGGACGCACTGGACGCGACCTGGACCGACGACCAGACGGTCACCGTCGCCGGCGACGGTCCCGCGCGGGCGACGCGCACCGACCGGACGTACACCATGAACGGCGCGACGACCATCGGTGCGGACGACCGGCTGCGTACCGTGCTGACGCTCGGCGACCGCGCGTCGGTCGTGGAACTGCGGGATGGCCGACGCGTCGCTTGGTCGCGGCTCGACGACACCTACAGCGGCGACGCGGCGTACACGATCAACGTTCCGCGCGACCAGCGGCATGCGGTCGGCACGTCGAGCGAGCGCTATCGGCTGTACGGCTCCGACGGCTGTTACGACCGTTCGCTGACCACGGTTCAGGGAGTGCTGACGGAGGATCGCGAGCGCTGTTGAGCACGGCGCTGCGGAGTGCGCCACGCGCGCGGTGATCTACACGGCTGGGCGCCTGCGTATTCGTGCTCGGCATCGTCGTCGGGAAGCCGTGGCCGGAGCCGGCCACGGCTATCCGGCCGCTCGGCGACGGTTTCGTGCGCCTGGTCAAGGCGGTCATCTCGCCGCTGGTGTTCCGCGTGGTCGTCCGCGACATCGCCAAGGCCGCGATCTGAAGGCCTTCGGGCGGATCGAACTGCTCCGGAAGCGGGCTGACCGTCGAGGAACTCGCGTCGCGCGCCGGCTGATCCATGCCGACGGGCCGTACGCCGAGCCCGGTGCCCCGTACGCCGTGCCCGTTGCGCCGTGTTCAGCAGCGCTGGCCGCCGTCCCCCTCGATGAGTGTGTCCAGCAGTACGCCGAGCACCTGGCGTTCCTTCTCCGTGAGCGGAGCGAGTATCTCCTCGGCCGCCGAGCGGCGTGCGCCGCGCAGCTCACGCAGGGTCGTACGCCCCTCGTCCGTCAGCTCGATCCGGGTCACCCGCCGGTTCGCCGGATCCGGCATCCGCCGCACCTTCCCGTTCGCCTCCAGCCCGTCGACCAGCGTCGTCACCGCGCGCGGCACCACCTCCAGGCGCTCGGCGAGGTCGGCCATGCGCGGAGGCGAGGCGTAGTGCGCGAGGGTGCGCAGCAGCCGGGACTGGGCCGGAGTGACGCCCAGGTCGTGCCGTTCCAGATGGCGTTTCTGGATGCGGTGCACCCGGCGGGTCAGCCGCAGCAGCTGCTCGGCGAGGAGGCCGTCGGGATCGGGGGTGGTCATGCGGGAACAATATCAGGATGCAGTTCATTGTGAGTATAGGTAACAATGAGCTACGATCCGTTCGTCATCGTCGGCCGATCCCGACCGGCGCCCGTTCACCTCCGTAGGAGCCCATGCATCCCGACCGAGAACCGTCCTGGACCCCGCCTGCCGACGCCAAGGAACAGCCCCGGCAGGTGCGCCGCATCCTGAAGCTCTTCCGTCCCTACCGCGGGCGGCTCGCGATCGTCGGCCTGCTGGTCGGCGCCTCCTCGCTGGTCTCGGTGGCCACGCCGTTCCTGCTCAAGGAGACCCTGGACGTCGCGATCCCCCAGGGCCGCATCGGCCTGCTCAGCCTGCTCGCGCTCGGCATGATCCTCAGTGCCGTGCTCTCCAGCGTCTTCGGCGTCCTCCAGACGCTGATCTCGACCACTGTCGGCCAGCGCGTCATGCACGATCTGCGCACCGCTGTCTACGGCCGGCTGCAGCGCATGTCGCTCGCCTTCTTCACGCGCACGCGCACCGGCGAGGTACAGTCCCGGATCGCCAACGACATCGGCGGCATGCAGGCCACCGTCACCTCGACCGCCACCTCCCTGGTCTCCAACGTCACCAGCGTGGTCGCCACGATCGTCGCGATGGTCGCCCTCGACTGGCGGCTCACGATCGTCTCGCTGCTCCTGCTGCCGGTGTTCGTGTGGATCAGCCGCCGCGTCGGCAACGAACGCAAGAAGATCACCACACAGCGGCAGAAGCAGATGGCCGCGATGGCGGCCACCGTCACCGAGTCGCTCTCGGTCAGCGGCATCCTGCTGGGCCGCACCATGGGCCGTTCCGACTCGCTCACGGCGTCCTTCGCCGAGGAGTCCGAGCGCCTGGTCGACCTGGAAGTGAAGTCGAACATGGCCGGGCGCTGGCGCATGGCCGTGATCACGATCGTCATGGCCGCGATGCCGGCCGTCATCTACTGGACAGCAGGCCTGGCCCTGCAGTTCGGCGGCCCCAAGGTCTCGCTCGGCACCATCGTCGCCTTCGTCTCGCTCCAGCAGGGACTGTTCCGGCCGGCCGTGAGCCTGCTCGCCACCGGCGTCCAGATCCAGACCTCCCTCGCCCTCTTCCAGCGCATCTTCGAGTATCTGGACCTGCCCATCGACATCACCGAGCGCGAGCGGCCCGTCCACCTCGACCAGGTCAAGGGCGAAGTCCGCTTCGAGGGCGTTGAGTTCCGCTACGACAACGACGACAGGATGACCCGCCCCGTCCTCGACGGCATCGACGTCACGGTGCCCGCAGGTGGCAGCCTCGCCGTCGTCGGCCCGACCGGCGCCGGCAAGTCCACGCTCGGCTATCTGGTGCCCCGCCTGTACGACGTCACCGGCGGGCGCGTCACCATCGACGGCGTCGACGTCCGGGACCTCGACTTCGACACCCTCGCCCGCGCGGTCGGTGTCGTCTCGCAGGAGACGTACCTCTTCCACGCCTCGGTCGCCGACAACCTCCGCTTCGCCAAACCGGACGCCACGGACGGGGAACTGCAGGCGGCGGCCAGGGCGGCGCAGATACACGACCACATAGCCGCGCTGCCCGACGGCTATGACACGGTCGTCGGCGAACGCGGCCACCGCTTCTCCGGCGGTGAGAAGCAGCGCCTCGCGATCGCCCGTACCATCCTGCGCGATCCGCCGGTCCTCATCCTCGACGAGGCGACCAGCGCGCTCGACACCCGTACGGAGGCCGCCGTCCAGGAGGCGATCGACGCCCTGTCGGCCGACCGGACGACGATCACCATCGCCCACCGCCTGTCCACGATCCGCAGCGCCGACCAGATCGTGGTCCTCGACTCCGGACGGGTCGCCGAACGCGGCGGCCACGAGCAACTGCTGGAACTGGGCGGGCGGTACGCGGCGCTGGTGCGACGGGACGCGCAGCTCGAACCGACGCGCTGACGCTGCGGCCGACAGACTGAACATATGCCGGGTTCGTGGCGATATGCGTATTACCGTTCCCGCATGCAGACGAACATTCCGCCACGGAGCACGATTCGACTGACCCGCCGGGGCAGACTCGTCCTCGTCGTGGCCGGCGCCGTCGTGGCCGGCACCGCCGTGGCGGTGCCACTGCTGACGCTGGACGGCACATCCGAGCGGACACCGCCCGCCGTGCTGGTCGTGCCGGAGGGCTGGCGTGCGAGCCAGGTGTACGACGCGATCGACAAGGCTCTCCGGCTGCCTGCCGGGAGCACACGCACATCCGTCGGGGAGGCCGGTCTGAAGCTGCCGAGCGACGCCGCGGGCAACCCGGAGGGCTATCTCTTCCCGGCGACGTACCCCCTTCAGAGGGGAGCGACGCCCGAGTCCCTGCTGCGATTCATGGTCGACACCGCCGACAGCAAGTTCGGTGCGGCGCCGATCGCGGCCGGGGCGCAGCGCAACGCGGTGAACGTCTACCAGACCGTCACCATCGCCAGCATCGTCCAGGCCGAGGCCGCGACCAGGGAGGACATGGGCAAGGTCGCCCGGGTCGTCTTCAACCGGCTGAAGCGCGGGATGCCGCTGCAGATGGACTCGACGATCAACTACGCGCTGAACCGCAGCACCGTCCGCACCAGCCAGATCGACGCCCGCATCGAGAACCCCTACAACTCGTACCAGCGCATGGGCCTGCCGCCCACACCGATCGACAACCCCGGCGAGGACGCGATGCGCGCCGCGCTCACCCCGACGCCGGGCGACTGGCTGTACTTCGTCACGGTCAAGCCCGGAGACACCCGCTTCACCTCGGACTACGCGACACACATGCGCAACGTGGCGGAGTTCAACTCCTTCCACCAGGGCACGGGTCGGGCGCAGAGCCCGAGTGTGAGCCCGGCTTTCCCGCGGTCTCGGGCCCGCTGAGCCGGCGGAACGTCACGCGGCGACCGGTTGTTCCTCGTCCAGCAGTCGCCTGATGTCCCGGACGGCCGCGCGGCCCGCCCGGTTCGCGCCGATGGTGCTGGCCGACGGGCCGTAGCCGACGAGATGGACGCGCGGATCGGCAACCGTCCGGGTGCCCTCGACGCGGATCCCGCCGCCCGTCTCCCGCAGCCGCAGCGGACGGAGATGGTCCAGCGCGGCGCGGAAGCCGGTTGCCCAGAGGATCACATCGGCGGTGACGTGCCGTCCGTCGTCCCACTCCACGCCGTCCGGGGTGATCCGGTCGAACATCGGCCGCCGGTCCAGGACCCCGTCCGCGAGCCCCTGCCGGACGGCGTCGTTGAGGGGCAGCCCGGTGACCGAGACCACACTGCGCGGGGGCAGCCCCTGGCGCACCCGCTCCTCCACCAGCGCGACGGCCGCGCGGCCCGATTCCTGGTCGAACGGCCCCTCGCGGAACACCGGAGGCCGCCGGGTGACCCAGGTGGTCGCGGCCGCGTACGGGGCCAGCTCCAGCAGGTGCTGGGTGCCCGAGGCGCCGCCGCCCACGACCACGACGCGCTGTCCGGCGAACTCCTCGGGCCCGGCGTACTGCGCGGTGTGCAACTGCCGCCCGCGGAAGGTGTCCTGACCGGGATAGCGCGGCCAGAACGGCCGGTCCCAGGTGCCGGTCGCATTGATCAGGGCGCGCGCCGACCAGGTGCCGTCCGAGGTCTCCGCGAGCAGCCGCCCGCCGTCTCCCTCCCGTACAACCTTTACGTCGACGGGCCGTCGCACGCGCAGGTCGAAGGCGCCCTCGTACCGGGCGAAGTACGCACCGATCACCTCCGCCGAGGGGCGGGCGGGATCGGCGTCCGTCAGCTCCATGCCGGGCAGCGCGTGCATCCCGTGCACCTTGCCGTACGTCAGCGAGGGCCACCGGAACTGCCAGGCGCCGCCCGGCGCGGGGGAGTGGTCGAGAACCACGAAGTCGCGGTCCGGCTCGAATCCGGTGCGCCGCAGGTGGTAGGCGCTGGACAGCCCGGCCTGACCAGCGCCGATGACGACAACCTCGACCTCACGCAATTCGTTCACGCTTCTACTAACCTGGTGCCGGGCAGGGATCTTCCCGGGAGCGTCGTCCCGGGGCAGGAGCCGGCCGACAACTCCGGGATCACGCCGTCCCCGATCAGCGCGGTGCCCGGCAGACTCGGCGAAGACCCGCGCGAGCGAGGCGATGAACAACGGGATGAGACCGACGAACGGCACGGTACGCAGCATCTGCACCGGCGCGTCCGACACGCCGGACCGGGTCGCCATGGCCGACGGCGGCGGACCCACACCGACCAGTCAGGGCAGCGGAGCCCGACGGGAGAAGCAGACCGGAAGGGGAGTCGGCGGCCGCGGCGACATACGAACGCACCATGCGGCAGAACGTGGCCAGACGCCCGTGTCCCGGCCAGCGGCGTCTCGTCTTGTGGACCAGTCGTCTCGGGAAGTGCTCGTAGCCCGGACTGCGAAACCCCGCGTATGGGCCAGGATGGGGGCATGCCAGATGCCTTCACCACCCGCATGCTGAACATCTCCACCGGCTCCCGGGAGCGTGTCGTCGACCTCACCGCCGAGTGTGAGGACTTCCTGCGCGAGGCGGCGGCCGGCCGCGACGGCCTGCTCAGTGTTTTCGTCCCGCACGCTACGGCCGGAATCGCCGTCATCGAGACGGGCGCAGGCAGCGACGACGACCTCCTCGCCGCCCTGCACACCCTGCTTCCCGCCGACGACCGCTGGCAGCACCGCCACGGCAGCCCCGGCCACGGCCGCGACCACGTCCTCCCGGCCCTCGTCCCGCCCCACGCGACCCTCCCGGTGATCGGCGGCCGCCTGGAGCTGGGCACCTGGCAGTCGGTCTGCCTGGTCGACACGAACAGGGACAATCCCGAGCGCAAGGTCCGGCTGAGCTTCCTCGGCTGATGTATGTGCCGGAACCGTAGCGCCGAATTCCGGCCGCGCCCAATGCCCCTTGGCCCCCGCCGGATCAGCCCGTGACCGCTCCGCAAGGGTGGAACGCGCCAGGTGCGGTGGCCCAGGCTGCGAAGCCGGGAGCGGATGGTGTCGCGGCGGCGAGCCAGCGCCGCTTGATCTCTCTGCTGTGCGCGCGTGCGGCTGCCCTCCGACAGCCCCAAGGCGCCGCGCAACGTCGTTGTGGGGCGCTGTCTCACCGTCCGTGCATTGCCTGCGCATGTCTTCGATATGGCCTTCCCTTGACTGTCCTCCTCTAGGGTCGGAAGCCGCAGTTGCGAACCGGGGGGAGACGACAGCGATGGGCGACGGCAAGGTCCCCGGCAAGGTTCTGGACATCAAGACCGCCGACATCAAGGCAGCGGCACCGGCCTTTCACCAGGGGGCCGTCGATCTGAGCAAGGCCCTGACCACTCTCATCAAGACCCTGGACGGCCTGGGCGAGCCCTGGGGGCACGACGACCAGGGCAACCAGTTCGGCGACGTCTACAAGCCGCACCAGAAGAAGATCGAGAGCGCGGCGGGCATCCTGGTGCTCGGCCTGACGAGCATTCACGAAGCCATGGTCGACATGGCCGACGGACACGTGGACAACGATCAGCTCATCGCCGGCATGTTCACGGAGATAAAGACCCACAAGCAGAGCGACGGTGCCGGTGAGCATTGAGTCCAAAGCCCGCCACATCCTTCTCGACATGGGCCTGTGGTGGCCCGAGGCCGACCCCGACAAGCTACGGGCCGCTGCGAAGGCCTGGCGCGCGTTCGCCCACTCGGTGGATGACGTCCGTTCCCCTGTGCACCGCAGCGCGTCCGGGATCATCCACAACAACACGGGTGAGTCGATCGAGGCGTTCCACAAGTTCTGGGGCCGCTACGCCACCGACCAGCACAGCGGCTGGCTGAGCGACCTCGCGGAGTCCTCGCGGGACATGGCCAACGGGCTGGACAAGTTCGCCGACGGCATCGACGACGCGATCAACAAGCTGTGGACGCGGATAGCCATCGACGCCGCCGTGATCGCGGGTGGCGTGGCCCTGGCCATCATGACCGCGGGCATCGCCTCCGGGGCGGCGGCAGCGGCGGCAGACGCGGTCATCGAGTTCGGCGCCACGATAGGCGTCGGGGTCTCCGCAGTGGTGGCCGACATCATCGGAGGTGCCTTCGCCGGCGTCGCGTTCGGCGGGGTCGAGTCGGTCACCGTCGACCTCGCCGTGGCCCAGCCGCTGCAGATGGCGACGGGTCTGCAGCACGGCTTCAGCCTGGACGAGGTCAACCAGGCCGCCAAGGACGGCATGATCTTCGGCGGCGCGCTCGGGGCGGGCGGCGGCCTGCTGAAGGCGAGCATGGAAGGCGGCCTCGCCGACACCACCCCGCTGCTGCTGCGCCCGCCGTCGCTCCGCCCGGACCTGGTCGATCTGGGCACGGCGGCCCGCAACGCCGACGACACGCCGTGCGTGGGCGAGCCGATCGACGTGGCGACCGGCGCGATGCTGATGACGCAGACGGACCTCACGCTGCCAGGCAGTCTGCCGCTTCAGTTCACGCGCACTCACCTCTCCTCCTACCGGGGTGGCGTCTGCTTCGGCCCGACCTGGATCTCCACCCTGGACGAGTGCCTCCAGATCGACGGTGAGGGCGTCGTCTTCGCCGCTGCCGACGGCATGCGCCTGGTGTACCCGATCCCCGAGCCGGGCGTGCCCACGATGCCGGCCAAGGGCGCCCGCTGGCCCCTGGAGTGGGACGGCAAACCGGACGGCGCGATGACGGTCACCGACCCGTCGACGGGCGTGACCCGCACCTTCGCCGCTCCTGTCCCGTCCCCCTCCTTCGGCGTGTTCCACCTGGCCCTCGATTCCTGGGCCGACCGCAACGGCGACCGCATCGACGTCGAACGCGACGACGAGGGCATCCCGTTCGGCATCCGCCACTCCGGCGGCTACTACGTCGCCGTCGACACCCAGGGCCCCCGCATCACGGCCCTGCGCCTGCTGGACGAGCCGCCATCCCGTTACCGCCCGGGCAGCACAGCCGACGAGGGCACGGTCGTGATGCGGTACGGCTACGACGCCACCGGCAACCTCACCGAGGTCATCAACTCCAGCGGCGAGCCCCTGCGCTTCACCTACGACACAGAGGGCCGCGTCACCCGCTGGACCGACCGCAACGGCACCTGGTTCTCGTACGTCTACGACGACCGCGGCCGCGTGACTCGTACCGAGGGCATCGACGGCATTCTCTCCGGCACCCTGACCTACGACGACACCGCCCGCACGACGACGTACACGGACTCCCAGGGGCATGTCTCGGTCCACCGGTACAACACCGAAGGGTTGGTGGTGGAGGAGACAGACCCTCTGGGCCATGTCACGCGGACCGAGTGGGACGAGTACGGCTCCCGGCCGCTCGCGGTGACGGACCCGCTGGGCTACACCACGCGCTACGCGTACGACGACGCCGGCAACCTCACCGGCCTCAGCCTCCCCGATGGCCAGGAGGCCCAGGCGGAGTACAACGCGCTCGGAGTGCCGACAAAGGTCGTCGAGCCGGGTGGGGCGACCTGGCGGCACACCTACGACGACCGTGGCAATGTGATTGCCACCGTGGACCCGACCGGTGCCGAGACCCACTACGCATACGACAGTTCAGGGCACCTGGCCGCGGTCACAGACGCGCTCGGTCAGACACGGAGGATCGTGTCCAACGCGGCCGGCTTGCCGATCACGCTCAGCGACGAGCTGGGACATGAGACGACCGTGGGCCGCGACTCGTTCGGCCGGATCGTCGCGGTGACCGACCCACTCGGTCACACCACACGCATGGGGTGGACCGTCGAGGGCAAGCCGAAGTGGCACGCGTACCCCGACGGCACGCGCGAATCCTGGACCTGGGACGCCGAAGGCAACCTGATCGCGCACACCGATCTCGCCGGAAACACGACCCAGCAGACGGCTGCACCCTTCGACGTCCCGGCAACCCGCACAGACTCGGACGGCACCCGGTACGGGTTCACATACGACACCGAGTTGCGTCTGACAGGCGTCACCAACCCCGAGGGGCGAACCTGGTCCTACCTCTATGACGAGGCTGGCCGGCTGATCGCGGAGACGGATTTCAACGGGCGCACGCTGACGTACGCGTTTGACGCCGCGGGCAGGCTGATCGCCCGGACCAACGGCGCCGGCGAGGTTCTGCGCTTCACCCGTGACGCGCGCGGCAGGGTCGTGGCCCAGGAAACCGACAGTGGTGAGATCACGACGTACGCGTACACACCGGACGGCAACCTGTGCCGCGCGGCCAACGCGGACGCCCAGGTGGCTCTGGAACGGGACGCGCTGGGGCGGATCCTGTCGGAGACGGTCAACGATCGCACGTCGGTCTTCCGGTACGACGCCCTTGGGCGCCGTACTCGGCGCGTGGCACCATCCGGTCTGGCTTCGGACTGGACGTATGACGCGGCCGGACGACCGGTGCGACTGCGCTCAGCGGCGGGCTCTCTGGACTTTTCGCACGACGCAGCGGGTCGTGAGATCGAGCGCCGGTTCGGCGAGGGAGTGACCCTCACGCAGAGCTGGAACCCGAACGGGCAGATGACCGCGCAGTCTCTGGCCTTCGCCACCGCTGGGACCGATCCGGGCCGCCTCCTCCAGCACCGCACGTACGCCTACCGGGTCGACGGCCATCTCACCGAGATCCGAGAGCTGACTTCGGGTACACGCCGCTTCGGTCTGGACGGCACGGGCCGGGTCACAGAGGTACGGGCCCACGGCTGGACCGAGACCTACGCCTACGACACCACCGGCAAAGTGCGACAGGTGTCGGCACCTGGCCACGGCTCCCCCGGTGAGCGCGCGTTCGAGGGCACGATCGTCCGCCGGGCGGGGCGGACGACGTACGAGCACGACACCCAAGGCCGGCTCATCCGCCGTACGCGCAAACTCCTCAGTGGGAAAACCCATACATGGTCCTACGGCTGGAACGCGGAGGACCGGCTGACCGAGGTGGTCACGCCGAGCGGTGACAGATGGAGGTACACCTACGATCCGCTGGGCCGGCGCATCTCCAAGCACCGTGAGACCGAGGATGGATCACCCGCCGACCGTGTCGAATTCTCCTGGGATGACACCCGTCTGACCGAACAGACGGGCCCGGACGGCAAGGTGACCACGTGGGACTACGAACCGGACACACACCGCCCCGTCACCCAGACCGTTCACACACCGTCGCCTGTCCCCGCGGGAGGCTCCTTCCTCGCGCGACTCGCCGAGGAGACGGGCCCCGAGAGCGCTACGCGTTTTCTCGCAGTCATCACCGACAACGCCGGTTCCCCCATGGAGCTCGTCTCCGAAGAGGGCGAGGTGGTGTGGCAGCGTCGTAGCACGTTGTGGGGCACCCACCTCCCTGCCGGGACCGACGAGCCGGAATCTGTCCTCTGCCCGCTGCGCTTTCCGGGCCAGTACGCCGACACTGAGACAAGCCTGAACTACAACTACTTCCGTTACTACGATCCGGAAGTCGCCCGGTACCTCAGTCCTGACCCGCTGGGGCTCGACGCCGCTCCCGATCACCACGCCTACGTCGACGCGCCGCTGCTGCTGGTCGACCCGCTGGGTCTGAAGTGCGAAGAGGTGGTTCCCACACCCCGGACCGGGGTCAAGGGGCTCATCAAGGACGCTCAGCTCCCCCACACGGGACGCATCCGCTTCGTCCCGGACAAGAGAGTGTCGGTCAGTACGGGCCTGCCCCGTGGCGCTCGGAAGGGTTACATCGACCGGTTCGGTAACGAATGGATCAAGGGACCGTCCAGGACCGCCGGGCAGCCGTTCGAGTGGGATGTTCAGCTGAGCAAACTGGGCAAGGCCAAGATGGGATGGCTCAGCAGGGACGGTAGCCACCTTAATGTGTCCCTCGACGGCGAGATCACCCATAAGTGATGGGAAAGGACTGACTCCAAGATGGCGGACACCCTCCCGTTCTACGGAGAAGTGCGCGTGCTCAGGGCCTCCGACAGACCCGATCTGGAGGGCAAGCTCGGAGGCATCCTTGGCATCACCGAGCCGCCCGACGAAGCGACTCCGCCTGCCTACGCCGTGCTGATCGACGGAGAGGAGGAGGTATACACGTTCCTCCGCGAGGAGATCGAGCCCACGGGGCATATGCGAAAGCAGGAGGACTACTACTGACGGCCGTCGCCGACGTCTGGGCGTCACTGTCTACGACGCGGGTCTGCGGTGATGCCTGAGAGCAGTCTCTTTCCGGAAGACAAGGTGAGAGCCCGGTCCTCGGGTCTTGCGGGGCTGGGCCTCGTTGACCGCGGCGCCGATCAGCCTACGAGCCTCCAGCCGGCGTGGTCGCCCCGAGGGGATGACCACGGCACCGACGGTGGATGCGTGTTCGCGACTCGGTTGATTTTGACGGTCGGCCGATGGTCGGTGGCACCGGGTCAGGAGGGCTTCGAACCGGAATTCAGGGCCGGCAGCCAGCGCTGCGGGCTGCCCTCGGTGCGCAGGAGGGTGCCGACACGCACCGTCTCCCGGATCACGTCGGGCCACGGGCTGCTGTCGGCGATCGCGAGAAGATACCTCGCCGGCTCGTCGGTACCTTTGCGAACGCCACTCCGGATCAGTACGCGCAGGAGCTCGTCGGGGCCTTCCCACGAACCCCCGACGAGTTCCCTCCACTGTTCCGGGGTGGCCCGTTCGACGAGACGGGAGATCGGGCTGTACCAGCGCTGGGCCAGTGTCGTCACCTTGCCCGTCGACAGTGTGCGCAGTCTCCCGGCAGCCGCGTTGACCAACTTCACCGCATCCTGCGGCGAGGCTTCGACGAGGCGTTCGAGGAGCCGTCCGAGCACCGTCACGTCGTCGACCTGCGTAGCCGTTGCCAAGTGGCGCAGTGCGCTGAGACGTGCCTGAGCGACCTGCTCCTGTGTATCGAGCGGGTGGTGGCGGCACACCAGGCCCATCAGGCACCGGCGGGCCACGGCCTGGACGTTCTCGTGCCACCGCTCACCCTGCCCGGTACGCCCCTGCGTGTACTCGGCAGCAGCGAACTCACGTAGGGTCCTCTCTTCCAGTTGCCGCCACTCCGGAGTGTTCAGGGAGCCGTTCGAGCTGTGCTCGACAATCGTCTCGACGAGGAGCAGCGCGGCACTGAGGTGACGTGGATGGTGGCGTCTGTCCAGCATCTCGCAGAGCCGGGCCGGGGTCGGGGGACTGAGGACGCCCCGGGTGATCAGCATGCGGCGCACATGGATGGCCTTCTGGGCGTTCTCGGCACCGTAGTCCCGGGTCCAGGCGAGATCGCACAGTTCCTCGAGCGCCGCGGAATGCCGGCGCAGGACGGTCGTCAGCCGACGGTCGACGTCCGCCCCGCGGTGGTTGAGCACCGCGTTCAGCCAGCCGGGATCCAGCCGGAGATCCACGGATCCTCCAGCGAACAACTCGTCCAGCAGCTCGGGGTGCTGCGGTACGAGTCCCTGCAGAGAGCGGGCGATCCTCTTGTCCGTCTGTGTCACGCCGATGCCCCGGGCAAGACCCCTGACGTTGCCGCTCCTCGCCCGGTCGGTTCGCCACAGCCGCAGTGCTTTTCGCGCGTGCGGGTGCTCTGCCGCCGCGGCGGCGACCAGCAGAATGGCGACGTTCGGGTCGGTGAGCCAGATCCGGCGCAACTCCTCCTCCGTACGGCGCTCGTCGCGGCGGTGAGCTGATCGGTTCGCGGCGTCCTCGGGCCACGCCTCTCCGACCAGCCGGGCCGTGGTGGCCACATCCAGGTCGCGCTTCCAGGTGTCCACGGCAAGCCGGTGCGTGGCGTCGGCGGGGACGGCCCGGTCGTGTGCCCGCAGCCTCCGGGCCAACCAGCTGCGGACGGCTTTCGTGGCGGCCGGCTCCGGCCCGGGAACACGGCGGGACGGATTGTCGCCGCCGATCGTGTCGGCGGTCTCCTGCGTGGCGGTCAGCAGAGGCAGGAGCAGACACGTGGAGAGCAAATTCAGCGATGCGGGCCTTGTGACCTCCTCCAGCACCCCGAGCAAGTGGCGGACCTCATCGGGGGATGTCTGGAGCGCCAGCTGCGCCACAGCACGTACTTGTGCGTACGACATGAACGCCTCGGGACGCCGGGCCGCGGACCTCAGGACGGCGTCCAGAGCCGGCTGCCGGCCGTTGGCCAGCCAGCTGCTCGCCATCAACCGTCCCAGTGCCGCCTGGACCTGAACACCGTTCTTGTTGCCCTGGAGGTCCTGACCCCAACGGTGGCGCACGACGTGCCGGACCGCGGGATAGGGCCGCTCCGGCCAGTCCTGCCGCCGCGCGGCCAGCCGCAGACAACGGGCCATCGGAGCCAGGTCGCGGTGCGGATCCGTCATCACCATGCGCAGCCGATGCCACACCCAGTCGGGGCGCTTGGGCGCCAGCGCCTCCAGGACCCCGAGGAAGTTGTACATCTCGGAGTTGTGCAGGGTCAGCAACCAGGCCCACACGCATTGCCGGGGATCACAGCGCGTGCCCCGGCAGGGGCCCTTGCCGGACGCGGAGGACGGGCAGGTCCGGTCGAGGACCGTGATCACGCTCTCCGGCAGGAGCTCGGCGAACCATGTCAGAGCGATGAGCACCGGCTGTCTCAGCTCGTCATGACCACCGCGCCACAGCCCCAGCAGCTCGTCGACGATCCGCTCGCGGTCCTGGTGACAGGTCGTCGGCAGCGCCTGCAGGTAGATCCTGGCCAGGGCGGGACTCAGCGTGGCGATCACCGGTGTGAAATGACGGCGCAATGCGGCATCGGGCGCCGGGAGCCGGGCGTAGACCCGCACCTGCATGGCTCGCAACCCATGGAGCTCCGGTGAGTCGTCGTCCCAGGTGTCGGCGAGCGTGCTGGTCAGCAGAGCCGTGCACGCCCGGGCGGCACGGCCGCCGGCCCGGCCGGCCTGGATGAGCGCTTGCTCGGCGACGGCGAGCCGGAACTGATCGTCGGGATGCTCCTTCAGCCAGCCGAGCAGCTCGCTGAGCGGAGACGGGCTGTCGGACGCGGCAGTCCGGCAGAGCCGGCGGCCGGCCGCGTACTCGAACAAGGTCTGATGGAAGTACGAGTAGCGCTCCGTGGCGCCGGCACCCTGGCGTTCGACCACACCTCGTGCCACGAGCCCCTGCAGGCTTCGTGTCGGTTCAGGGATCCGGGAGGAGGCAGGTGAACCGTTGCCCAGCTCCGTGGCCGACAGCTCGACCCTGCCCTCCTCCAGCATCAACTGGGCCAGTTCCTCGCCGGCCTCGGAGAGATCGGGCGGCGGCACCGTGCCGGTCCGGAGGGCGTCCCCCGCCCGCTGGTCCTGGCGGACGCGGTGGGTCCAGTAGAGGTCGTAGAGGGTCGCGGTGTCGATCTCCTCCACCAGGGGCGGCTTGGGGGCGAACGTCTCGAACAGCATGCGCAGGGTCAGGGGAGCCGCGCACACCTCGCGCATCGGCAGCCCTTGTACCGCCGCCTTGGTGACGGTACGGCACACCTCGTCCACGGAGACCTCGGGCTCTCCCTCGTAGAAGTACCGCGCGTGAGACCGGATGGCCTCTTCCTGCTCGCGTGGACTGTACGGGCCGAGTCTGTGCTGCTGGAGGTGGAAGTCCCTCACGTACGGTTCCAGGACGTCCCACTCCCGCTCCCTGCAGGTCATCAGGACCGGCACCGAGTTCTCCGCGGCGATCGTGAGCAGTTCCTGGAGCAGAACGAGGCCTGCCGTGTCGGAGACCAGCAGGTCCGCGGTGTCGAAGAGGAATACCGCGGGACCCGGCAGGAAGCGGCAGGCGGCGCGCACCGTCTCCAGGGTGAGTCCGGCACCGGATGCCGTGTTCCAGAGGTCGCCGGCCCGCAGAAAGTAGGGCCGCGGGCCTGCCGGGTCCGCCGCGAACACGCGATGGAGCCGCCACAGCAGCGTCGTCTTCCCGGTGCCGGGCTCCCCTTTCACGCACGCCGAGCGGCCCTTGCCGAGCAGGTCGAGCAGGTCACGTTCCAGGTCCCTGGGGACGGCGAGCGCCGCCAGGTCCAGGGGCTGGGCGTGGGTGCCTGAAGCACCCTGGTGTCCCGCGGCGACGACGGCGGTGCGGCTGTACGCCTCCAGCCGGCGCAGTTCCTCGGACCGGCCCGTGGCCGCACCCCTGGAGACGGACGCGGCCTGCGCCGTGCTGTCCGCCGGCCCCGTGTCCGTGTCCTTCGTGGACCGCTGATCCAGCGGAGCTGGTGTGCGGGACGGCACTCGCGGGCCGGCCGGTACCGGCGCGGTGATCGGCACTCCACCGGGGCTCGGGCGGTCCTCCAACCACCTCAACAGCTCACCGCCGGCGTGCGCCGCCAGCCTGAAATACCACCACCGTCCGCCATCGCCCAGGTTCTCGTAGGTGCTGAACCGCAGGCCGGTCGCGACCAGAGAGAACAGGAACTGCGGGATCCACACGTCGTACAGGCCGCCCTTGGAGACGTCGCCGCAGGTCTCCCGCACCGCCCGCACGAGGTCGCTGGCCGCCGGGGTGATCCGGCGCAGGTATCTCTCGTGGGGGCGCACCAGATGGCGCAGCAGGGCGTCGCCTTCGTCCGTCGGCTGCGCCCGGGCCGTCGGTGCCAGGGCGGACAGGAGCAGCATCGCCACGTCCCGCGACAGCGGCGCGTTGTCGGAGAACGTCGCCAGGTCGATGAGCTGGAACTCCTCGAACCGGGCCCTGCCTTCCCGAAACGGCACCAGTACGTTGTGCAGGTGGAGGTCGCCGTGCGCCCGTCCCCGTACGACGTCGAGCTCCGGGCGCCCGGTGTCTCCGGTGGCGAGCGCCAGAGGGTTCGGCAGGTCCAGGCCGTCGACGCGGATCCACGGCGTGTCCGCTTCCAAGCCCCCGATCCGCGAGCCGTAGGCGAGTGCCGAGCCACCGCTGGAGACGAGCGCGCCGAGTTCCTCGCGCAGCAGCTCGCCGACGGGCCGGCAGTCGGACGTCCCGCCGCCCGGGCCCTTGTTCCACTCCGTCAGCAGCCATTTCGTCAGATGGGCGCAGCCGGCGGGCAGTTCGTTCCTTTCCAGGGCCGCCATGGCGCGCACCTCGCGCAGGCTGCCGGTCGCGGGCGACTGGAACGTCAGCATGCGGCCGTCCTGCACCGGCCAGGACCAGGGCAGCGGCTTGGTCACATGGTCCTTCGCCGTCTCATGGGCATCCGCGTGGTTGCGCCCCTCGTCCTCCTGGCCGGGGGCGGACACCTTGACCACCACGACGCCGGGCGTGGGCCTGACCACCACCGCGGTCAGCAGGGCCCCACTGGCGCTCTGGCCCAACGGCTGCCACAGGGGCTTGAAGGGCCGGACAGAGCGGCCATGCACTCCCTTGCGGGCCCAGGCGACCAGCGCCTTGGACGCCAGCTCGTCGTCGAACAGATATTCAAGGCCGTCCGCGTTCTCCACCTTGCTTTCCCTTGATCCGTGTCCCGTCCGCGGGGCGATGTGAGATCCAGTTCCCAACGCCGCGGCATCAGCCCGGCTGGGGCGTCCGGTGGGCGACCAGACTTCGCATGTCGTCCATGGCGGCCTGGAAATCGGCCCGGTCCGTGCTCTTGAAGCGCCGGAAGAACCAGTCCGGCACGCGGGTGTACCGCTGCCGGGACTGGAAGATCACGTCCTGCACCTGCCTGGCGAAAGCCAGCAGTGCGCTCGTCTCACCGCCTGCGGCGACCCTGGCCTGAAGAAGTTCCATCACCCGCTCCCGTTCCCCGGCGACCTGCCACTGGGTACGGCACACCTCCAGGCCCATCATCGCCGCGCCGAGCGAAGGCACGTACCACAGCAGCACGAGGTCGAGCACGTTCATACGCGTCGACAGACCGACCACGAGCCCCGCGCCCAGCCAGAACAGGACCGCTGTCAGCACCGTGCGGGCATAGCGGCGGCGGACTCGGGCGCCCCATCCGAGGTTCTGCAGCTGGCAGGCAAGCACCTCGTAAGGATGCGGCAGTTCAGGAATCTCGTAGTAGTCGCGCAGCTCGGCCTCGTCACCCGAGAAGCGTCGGCTGAGGCTGTTGATCAGCTGCGCCGCGGGCGGGGAGCCTGCCATCGCGCTGTTCCACTCCAGGTGGAACAGCCTGACATCGAACGACTCCTGCAGCAGTGCCGCGCGACGGGCCTCGCTGCTCTCCCAGTGCGTGAGGCCGATCGAGTACGCCACCGCCCACACCCCGCCCAGCACCGTCACGGACGCGCTGAGACCTGGGAGGAAGATGATGACGAGCCCGGCGACGGCCAGCAGCACCGATACGCCCATGCGCGCGTTGGCCAGACGCTGGGCCCTGCGATGGGATGCCGTCATGGCCCGCAGCCGGTGCAGGGCCGCCTCGTCGTTCTGTTCCGACAGGATGCGGGAGCCCCCGAGCGGCTCGCTGCCCATGACGTTCCCCCCTCGTCTTCGGCCGTGCCCTTACTCTGCCCGCTGGTCCGTGTCGTGTACACAGGTGCTTCGGCCCACCGCGTGGCAACAGAGGCCGAGTTGATCCCCCGTGGCCGTACCCGGAGCGACCGGCCGCCGCTCTCGGCAGTGCCACAATGGATCCGGTCGACGCGCGGCTGGTCGTGTCCGTCGTGTCGAGGTCTCAGTGCGGGGGAGATGATGACCGAGCTTGCCGAGCTGATCACCTGCCTGGGGGACGAGCAGGCGGCACGGGCGTTGCTCCGCTGGGCCGACGACCTCGGGACGACGGTCAAGCCGGTCAGCCCGCGCTGGAAACCGTCGGGGAAGGGCTACACGGGCGCCGCGCTCGCGGCGGTGACGGTGATCCCGGGGACGGGAATCGTGGTCGTCAAACTGTGTCCCGACGCTCAGCGCGCCGAACACGCTGCCCACGAACGCGCCCGGCGCGCCTCCCGGGACTTCGCCGAGCGGCACCTGACCGAGCCGGCCTACCCGCCGTATCCCGTGGGCGACGGACGGCTGCTGACGTTCCAGAACCCCGCCGGCGGCAGCCTGCGGGGTGTGGAGACGATGGCCCGCCTGGACGGAAACGATCTGATGTCCGCCTTCCGCGCGGTGGCCACGGGACTGGTGATCGACTGGAACGGGGGAGTCGAGGACCGGCAGGCCGAGGACGTCTCCCTCTCCGGGTTCCTGCGGGAGGAACTCGGCGAGTTGCTCGCGGACGGCGGTGAGGCCCGGGCCCACGCCGCCGGGATCGACGCGCTCCTGTTGGACGGGTCGCGGGGGGCCTGGATCGATGTCGACGGCACAGTCGTACCGAACCCGCTGCTCATGGCCCTGGGAAACCGTCGGCTGCCCGATCCGCGGTTCAGGGTGGTGCGCGGTGCGGCACACTCCGACCTGCACCTGCAGAACGTCATGGTGCCCTTCCGCAGAGGAACGCTGTGCCCCGACGCCTACCGGCTCATCGACCTGGCGGACTTCGCAGAGGCGGCCCCCCTGACACGGGACCTGGCGACGTTGAAGCTCTCGGTCCTGGCCGACAAGGTGCCCGTCGACCTCGAAGCCGACCAGGAACGCACGCTGCTGGCCTATGTGGTCAATCCCCAGGACGCCCATGTCGCCCATCTCGTCCCCCGGCTGACACAGCTCCTGGACGGCATGCACAGCGCCTGCGCCGGGGTCGTCCCGGACAACTGGCGGGATCTGTGGGCGGATCAGCTGCTGCTGTCCGTCCTGGCCACGGCGTTGCGCTTCACCACGTACGAGAACCTGGGTGACATCCGCAGGTGGCGGTTCTTCCGCCTGGCGGCCTACGCCGGCAAGGAGTTACTGGCACGCCACGACGTGGCACCGCCAGTCACCGCACTGCGAGTCGTACCGCCGCCCTCGGCGGCCGTTGTGGCCGCGCCCGCCGACCCCCGCCGCGAACGCGTCCCGATGACCATCCCGGCCTCCGACCGGCCTCTCGTGGATGCGCCGAGGCCCAGGGCCATGCCGCACATGGCTCCCGCGGTCCCCTCACATTTCGTCGAACGGCTCGAAGAGGGCGACGACTTGCTGAGATCGTTGCTGAAGGCGGCCGCAGCGGAGGCGCGGGCCGGAGCCGCCGACACGGCTCTCGCCGTCGGTCTGTCCTCGTCCGTCACCGGGGTCCACGGCACCGGCGGCTTCGGCAAGACCACACTGGCCGCGTGGGCCTGCCATCACCCGGACGTGCTGGCGGCCTTCCCCGACGGGGTGCTGTGGGTACAGCTCGGCCGGGACGTGCCGCGGCAGCGGATCATCACCGTGGCACGCGATCTGG
This sequence comes from Streptomyces sp. NPDC001093, assembly GCF_040298985.1. Lineage (NCBI taxonomy): Bacteria > Bacillati > Actinomycetota > Actinomycetes > Kitasatosporales > Streptomycetaceae > Streptomyces > Streptomyces sp. NPDC001093. The sequence goes on from NZ_JBEPBF010000042.1 coordinate 49,164, forward strand.
TCAGACTGCTCACCGGCGCCGAACCCCCGGCCTACGCCACCGTGGAGGCGGCCGGTGTCGACCTGGGCGCCGCACTGGACGGACGGCGCGTCCTGCTGGTCGTGGACGACGTGTGGCGCCGGGAAGACCTGGAGCCGTTCCTGCGCGGCGGCAGCGGCTGCGTGCGGCTGGTGACCACCCGCAGCCGCGGGATCCTGGACCCGTCGGCGCCGCTGGTCCGCATCGACCGGATGTCCTTCGCCCAGTCGCTGAGCCTGCTGACGGCGGGGATCGACGGGACCGAGAACACCACCGTACTGCCGCTGTTCGAGCGCTCCGGCCGTTGGCCGCTCGCCCTGCGCCTGCTCAACGGCGTCCTGCGCAGCATGGTGCAGCGCCTCGGCATGAACCTGGCGGACGCCGTGCGGGAGATGGCCGACGACCTCGACCACCGCGGACTGCAGGAAACGCTCGACGAGTACGCCGACCCGCACACCCGCACCGTGGAAGCCACCGTCGACCTCAGCCTCGAGGAACTCGCCCGGATCCCGCGCACCGGCCGCAACTCCCTGGCCCGGCTGCTGGCCATGGCCTGCTTCCCGGAGGACCAGCACATCCCGTACCGCTGGCTGGCCCGGCTCTGGCACGTCACCGAACTGACCGCGCGACGCGAGTGCGCCCGCCTGGACGACCACTTCCTGCTGGCCCAGTTCGACGCGGACGGCGTACGGCTGCACGACGTCATCCGGGACGTCCTGCAGCGCCGCGACCCGCGTACCGTACGGCAGGCGCATCGCACCCTGCTGGACGCCCACGCGCCGCTGTGCGCCGGAACGGGCTGGCACGCCCTGGCCGGGCCGGACGCCGACCCCGAGTTCCTGGACAACGTCACCTACCACCTGGCGGCGGCCGGTGACGGCATCGGCCTGAACCACACCACCACCGACTTCCGGTTCCTGGTCGCCCGGGTCTGGCGCAGCGGCCCCACGGCCCTGGAAGCGGAAGCGGGCCGCCGCAGCCGGGTCTTCCTGCCTCTTGGCAGGGATTCCTTCGCGAGGGAACTGGGTCTGCTGGTCTACGGGGAGGCACACCTGCTGGCCGGACACGCGCGGCGTGTCGACCTCGCCGTCACCCTGTACAGCCGCTGTCTGGCAGCACGGGAGGTGATGGCGCGGCTGCACCACACGCATGAGGCCCTGGCCGGAAGACTGGTCGCGAAAGCACCCTTTCCCGACGGTCCCGACGGGCGGCTGTGGCGGGTGCTGACCGGCCACACGGGTGCCGTGCACGCCCTTTGCTGGCGGCCGGACGGTCGGCTGCTGGCCACCGGCAGCGCCGACGGCACGGTACGGATCCACCGGGTCGAGGAGGACGGGGAACCGGACCTGGTGGTGGACGCGGCGGGCGGCGGAGCGGTGACCGGCCTGGCGTGGAGCCCCGACGTGGTGTCCCTGGCCGTGGGCACCGACCGGGGCGAGGTGCTGCTGGTGGACCCGTCGGAGGGACGGATCATGCGGCGGCTGGACCTCGGCGGCGATGACCGTCCCCCTGTCCAGGTTGCCTTCGCCCCCGACTCCGGGGCCGTGGCCGTGGCGTGCGGGAGAGACGTACGGCTCTGGCACGCGCCGTTCACCGAGGACAGTCTGGGACCACCGCTGGCCGGCCGGCGCGAGGCCACCTGCACGGTACTGGGCTGGCACCGCCGGGGCGGGCTGGCGGCCGGGCTCGCCGACGGCAGGGTCCACCGGTGGAGGGGGGAGCCGGAGGGTGAACCGGCGGTGCTCGACACCGGTCAGTCCGTGGTCCAGGCCCTGGACTGGCACCCGGACGGGAACATGCTGGCCGTCGCCGGGCACTCGGCGGAGGTGACGCTCATCGACTGCGCCGGTGCCGACGCCACGGCCCGGGTCTTCGGCGACGAACCCAGCGGCGCCGCTTGGCTGCGGTCGCTGGCGTGGACGCCGTCCGGGGACACCCTGCTCACGGGCGACAACGACGGCACCGTCTTCGTGTGGAAGGTCTCCTGGTGGGGGAGCACCCCTCGCCTGCAGCTCACCGACAGCTTCTCCGCCCGTGGCGTCCAGGTGAAGGCGATCGCTCCGCATCCGCAGGAGCACAGGATCGCCGTCGGCACCCGGCAACCCGTGGTACGTCTGTGGACCCCCGACCAGCAGGATGATCCGGACACCGGGCTGGCCGGCCGGGTGAACACCGTGGCCTGGTCCTCACGGAGTGCCCTGGCCGCGGGGAACACGGGCGGTCAGCTCATGGCGACCGAGGCCGGTCTCGCGGACCTCCCCGTCTGGTCGCGGTACGCCGTGTACGCGCACGACGGCGATCTGCGGAGTGTGTCCTGGGCACCGGACGGACGGCGTCTGCTGAGCGTCGGCGACGACGGCCGACTGCTGCTGTGGGACGCCGAAGGACACGAGAGGGTCCGCGTCCTGGCCCGGACGCTGACCTACCCGGGCGCCGTCGCATGGAGTCCCGACGGCCGCTGGGTGGCCGCCGGGGACAACAGCGACGTGCTGCTGTGGCGGACGGCGGACTGGCAGCGGGTCGGCAGCATTTCGGTGGGCGCCAGTGTCAACGCTCTGGCGTTCGCACCCGGCGGGTCACAACTGACCGCGGCCACCACGTCCATGGAACTCCGCGTGGTTCATCTCGACGAGGCCGGTCGGCCCACGGGGACGGTCGGGGAGTGGGACGGCCACGTCGGTTCGATCGGTGCGGTGTCCTGGTCACCCGACGGCCGGCACCTGGCCACCGGTGGGTACGACGGTTACACGCTGTTGTGGGATACGGGGACCCGACTGCCTCGCTGCGTGCTCGAAGGCGACGGGACGGCGGTGTGGGGCGTGGCCTTGTCCAGGGACGGAAGCCGTTTGGTCGCCGTCACGATGGGAGGCTCCGCCTTCCTGTGGGACACCGAATCGGAGGCCCAAGTGTGCCGACTGCGTGTCGACAATCACCTGTCCTCCTGCTCCTTCCACCCGCACGACGACCGCGTCCTGCTCGGCGGCTCGGCCGGCCTCTACTTGTGCAGCATCCTCCGATGAGCTTTCCGGACCGCCTCGCCCACCAGGGCGAAGTGACCTCCCTCATGGGTGACAGCTACCGCATGCGCGGCTGCGGTCTCGGACGGGTTCCCGCGGCCCCGGCAAGGTGAGCACGGCTCCACCGGCCGGGCAGTCCCTCACTGTCCGTGTTCACCGCGCGATGCGCTGGTGTGGGCGAAGGGACCCCCGGTGTTATTCAATGAGGTGTGCCGTCGGGGATCTCGGGGCCCCCTCGCACGGGTCCGAGTACGGCCTCGGCGCTGCGCCGGGGATTGCTGAGAGAGCCGCATGGACTCCACACCCTCCCCCTCGTCCTCGTCGCCGTTCGACCTGGTCAGCAGCGCCCTGGGGCGCTACATCCCGCGCGGCGGAGCGGCAGCGGCCGCCGGTCCTGCCGACACGCGGGACGACCGCACCACCCGCCGGCCCGCACCCGGCAACCCGGCAGCCGGCGGTCAGGACCAGATTCTCGGCGTGGTCAACCTGGACAGCGATCTGAGAATCAGTCGCTGCAATCTCGCCGCCCCCGTGTTCGCGGGTCTGGACGCCGTGGCCGGGAGTCCCTTCGTCGATCTCCTGCCCCCCGGGGACGTACCGACGGTCACACGGCGGTTGCGGCAGGTCCTGGAGACTGGTGAGGCGCACGTCGCCCGGATCCAGCGCCTGCGGCGCGGCGACGGGTCGGAGCTGGTGGTCTCGATGAGCATCCTGCCCGCCGCGGCGCCTCAGGAGGGGCTGACCGTCTCCCTGATCGCCATGGCCAGGAGGCTGCACCTCTACGCCGCCGAGACCGCGATCGGCACCTCGCTGGACATCGGCGAGACCGCGCAGTCGCTGGCGCAGTCCCTGCTGGCCTGGGGAGACGTGGCCGCCGTCGACCTCGACTTCGCCGTGTGGACGGGCGAGGGAGTCACCGGGCAGGGGCAGGGGCGCATCCGGCTACGGCGGGCGGCCCTGGTGCCGGACCGGGCATGGCCCGAGGGCTACGTGACTCCGGGCGATGATCTGCCCAGCGACGCGAGTCGTCTGCTGGCGCAGGCGGTACGGCGGGACGACGCCCCGCAGGCCATCGTCATACCCGACCGGGAGGCGGTCGAGCGGGTGCTCGGCAGTCCGCGGGTGATGCGTGCCCTGGTGCCCGGTGACCGGTCGGCGGGTGTGGCGTGCATACCGCTGGTCCTGGACGGCTCGCCGCCCGTCGTGCTGGGCGTGGCGGAGGTATGGCGGCGGGCGGACTGCCCCTTCCGCGACAGCGAGCTGTTCGACCTGCAGGAACTGGTTGCCAGGACCGCCCATCACGTCGACCTGGCCCGTCAGCACCAGCGCGAGCACAAGCAGGTGCTGGCCTTGCAGCGCCGGCTGCTGCCGCGGACCGGCGGTGACACCATCGAGATCGCCAGCATCTACCAGCCCGCCACGCCCGACAGCGCGGGCGTCGGTGGCGACTGGGTGAACAGCTTTCCGCTGCCCGACGGCCGTACCGCGCTGGTGGTCGGTGACGTCGTCGGGCACGGCCTGGGAGCCGCGGCCACCATGGGCCAGCTGAGCATGGAGGCCCGCGCGCTGCTGTCCGCGGGACTCGCGCCCGACGAGGTGCTGGAGCACCTGGACGAGACCGTGACGCTGCTGGACGACGCGGAGTCCGGGCTGGCGGCCGGGTACAGCGCCCTCGGGTCGACCTGCTGCATCGCCCTCTACGACCCGGTCAGCCACCATGTGGCGCTCTCCAGCGCCGGCCACCTCCCCCCGGTCCTGGTCTCCCCGGACGGGCACGCGGGCGCGCTCGCGGTCCGCCCTCACCCCGGCCTGGGCGCCGAGTTCGCGCTACGGGAGCCGTTTGACGTGCACACGTTCGACGCGTCCCCGGGCTCCCTGCTCGCCCTCTACACCGACGGCCTGGTGGAGGATCCTTCCGTGTCGATCGACGAGGGCATCGCCAGGCTGGCGGACGTCGTGTCCAGGGTGCATCCGTGGGACGCCCTGCAGCAGGCCGCACGGCACGTCGTCTCCGCGCTGGCACCCGCGCACCAGCGGGACGATGTGACCCTGCTGCTCGCGCGGATGATCGGCTACCGCAAGGGGGACACCGCGACCTGGCGGCTGGCCGCCCGCGACGACGCCCCCGCCCGTGCCCGCGCGCAGGTCTCCGCGCTGCTGCGGCAATGGTGCACCAGGGATGACACCCGGGACAACGCGCTGCTGCTGGTCAGCGAGCTGGTCACGAACGCGGTGCGCTTCGCCACCGGTCCCATCACGGTGCGGCTGATCAGGGCCGGTCACGGCCTGCTGTGCGAGGTGGGCGACACCGGCAACGGCAGGCCACGTCTGAGCCGGGGCGGCCTCCTCGACGACGGCGGCCGTGGCCTGCACATCGTGCACAGGCTCACCACCCGGTGGGGGGTGCGGTGGACGGACACCGGCAAGGTGGTCTGGGCGGAGGTGGCGCGGTGACGCGGCCGTGGGGCGGGGTGCGGTCGGCGTATGAGGGCGCGGCGGGGGTACAGGCGTAGCCGTCAGCCGTCAGCCGTCAGCCGTCAGCCGTCAGCCGTCAGCCGTCAGCCGTCAGCCGACGCCACCGGCGCCACCGGCCGTACGGACGGTGCCCTCAGCGGTACCGGTGGCGTGACCGGCGACGCGGACCGCCCGTTCGCCGGTGCGGGTGGCGCGGGCTCGCACTACAGCCACTCCCCTTCCAGGGCGGTGGCGGTGAGGCCCGGTGCCGCCGCGTACAGGACGGCGCGACTACCTGGCTTCTGCCCGGCGTCGTGCGCCCGCCGCATGATGTCGAACACGGCGGCGCCTCCGCGATTGCCGCTGGTGTAGCTGTCCCGGCTGTAGTCCAGCAGGCCCGACGGCCACGCTTCGGGCATCGTCTGCTCCATGTACTCCAGCACCCGGGTCCCGCCGGGGTGCGCCAGCAGCACGTCGGGGTGCCAGGAGTCGGGGTCGTCCTGGTACCGGACGCGCAGCCACTCCCACATCGCGCTGACCGTCTCCTGTACGGCGCGCGGCCCGCGCCGGTCCATCACGAAGTGGGTGCCGTCCGCCCTCGTCTCCAGGCGGTGCAGGTCCTGGGTGCCGGGCAGGGTGTGGTGCCAGGCGGAGTCCAGCCGCAGCACCGACTCGCGCCTCGGGCGGCCCGTGACCACCGCGGCGACCGCGGTGTCCGCGAACAGCAGCCGGACGATCAGGGACTCGAGGGTGTCGTCCGCGGGCTGGTAGGTCGTGCTCAGCGCCTCCGCGATCACGACCAGGACCACCCGGTCGGGGTCCGCGGCCACGAGATCCGCCGCCAGCGCCAGGGAGCGGGTCCCTGCTATGCAGGCCCACTGCGTGGCCGGCAGGAGCATCACGTCGTTGCGGAGCGGAAGCTTGTTGGCCAGAGAGATGTCCAGGCCCGGCAGTGCCGGGGTGGTGGAGTTACTGGTGATCAGGCAGTCGATGTCCGCGGCGTCCAGCCCGGCGATCTGCAGGGCCCCACGCGCCGCACGCTCGCCGTAGGACTGCACGGCCTCCCAGGCCGGCGCGGTGCGCTCCTGGACGGTCTGCGGCCCGGGTATCGCCTCGAGGGCGGCGATCACACGGTCCACGTCCTGCTGGGTGAAACCGTCGCGTGCCAGCGCCTCTTGGGCCGCCCCGATGCCGACGCCCCGCAGTCCGCCGCCGTTGCCCGGCGCGACGGCGGTCTCCAGCGGCAGCATCCACCCGCGGCTCTCGATGCCCGTGCCGGCCGCGATGCCGTCGATCCGCGGCGCCCACGCCGCGTGCGGATGCCGGTCGCGCACCTCCGCCACGATCTCGCTGGTCTTCACGGCGTGCTCGCCGTGTATCACGGCAGGAGGACAGAGATAAGCGGCCATAATGGGGCACCTTTCCAGGGAAAACAGGCAGGAATGTCGCGAGTGCTGTGTCATGGGTCACTTTGGAGCGTTGCGCCCAAAAGGTTGGCGATAGGCTCCACTTCGGTCGTCGATGTCCGTTTCGAGCATGGATGCTAAATGGACATTTCCGCTGTGATGCAGACAACTTAGGCGGCATTGGAATGCGTGAAACGGCACACACCGCTGCAATCGGCGCCCTCCGGGCGGCTCCATAAGGCTCACCTGACTGATCGTCAGAAGGTCGTCCGGACGGTGGCCGCCGCCATTCCTCCCGAGCCCCTGGCGATCACGGAGAAGGCGTCGCGCACGAAGGAGCGAACACATGTGCCGTTGCGCACCGGGATGCGGACCGAGGTTGCCCTTGCGCCGGTGCACCGCTCCGGCGCGCCTCGGCGGGAGCCGCCCGTAACAGAGTGGGAACAGCGTCACTCAGCCGTCCGACGGTCGGCACAATGACTCCATGCCCGAGTACATCGAACTCAGCCTGGCCGGAGCGGACTTGCGCCTGGAAGTCGCCGAGGTGGGGGAGCCGGTCGCAGGCGGTGGCCAGTGGACACCGGTGGCCGCCGGCGGCTCCAGGGTCGCCGAGGTGGCCGCCGACACGCTCAGGGCCGCGCTGCGTCCCCTGGGCCCCGTCCTGCAGCAGGTGCACGACTCGATCGCGAGCGCCCCGAACCCCCCGCGCGATGTCTCCGTGGAGTTCGGTGTCCAGATCGGTCAGGATCTGAAACTCGGCATCGTCGGCGGCAGCGGGCAGGCCACCATGAAGATCACGGCCAGCTGGCGCCTCGGTGGAGAGCCGAACTGAGCCATGGGGTGGTTCCGACAGGACGGCCCGCCCGGGCCCGTCGTGTCTGTGCTGAAGCATGCCCCGGGGGACACTGCGAAGGCCTCGGTCCAAGAAGCGGGAGCGGCAGTTCTGCTGTCGCCCCGTCAGGTCCTCACCTGCGCGCACGTCGTCAACGACGCCTTGGGCCTGCCTCTGTTGGCGACTGAATGGCCCACGGCGCACGGGCTCGACGTGATGTTCCATGTCACCGGTGCACCCCGGCGAACCGCACACGTGAGCGTCTGGGTGCCGCCTCGGTCCGCACCGTCCGGCATGTGGCAGGGCGACCTCTGCGTGCTCGAACTGGCCGACGCAGCGCCCGAGCAGGTCCGCCCTGTGGTGTGGCTGGACATGACCGAGGGCCAGCAGCTGCGTGCCTGGGGCGGTGACGGTGCGGTGGGCGGTTTCGCCGACACCGAGGCCAAACTGGCCGACCAGGGCGTCTACTACCTGGACGGCCTGCTCTCCGGGGGCGCGATCGCGCCCGGGTTCAGCGGTGGGCCCCTCTGGGTCAGGAACGACACGGTCGCGGTGGGCCTGGTCGTCGCGCATCACCACACCCAGGGCCCACTGGCCAGTCAGCAGGTCCTGCGTCGCAGTTGGGCCCTGCCCTGGCAGACCATCCGTGCCGAGTTGCGAGCGTCGGGAGCCGGCGAACTGATCGACTCCTGCGTGACGCGCGCGCCCGCCACGTGCGAGGACACCGTCGGTGAGACGCTGAGCCACGCGCTCTGGAGGTTGCTCGCCGATCCGGTCCAGCGAGCGGACCATGCCTGCCGCCTGGCGTCCCAGCTGGGATACGGCACGCCCGCGGACGGCTCCCCACCGAGCGTGGACGAGCTGGTCACCCTGCTCACCACCGTGGAACGCGCCCTGGCCACGCTCACGGAATCGCTGTCCCTCGCACACGGGGAGGGACCGCGCCCCGAAGCGCTGAACCAGTTGCTGGCGGCCGGGCGGCTGAGCGGCATGGCACGACTGCTCTCCGTGGCCGAGTACCACGGCCTGGTCGAGAGGCTCAAGCAGGTCGCGGCGAGCGACCCCGCGCTGCTCCCACGGGCCGCCCGTGAGGCACTGAGGTACACACCGCTGCCGCTCACGCGGAGGGCGGCGCTGTCCCCGGAAGGTGTCGAAGCCGCGGTCGGCGAACTGGAGGAGCTGTCGGACGGTGACGCCCTGCCGGACGGCGGCCCTTCGGTCCCCGCGTTGCTGAAACTGGTCGAGTTCACGGCGGCAGCCCTTGCCGCACCGCTCCGTGACGAACTGACGGCATGGAACGAGCGCGCCTCGCGCCGGCTCGGCGTGCACAGGGCGGCTCTGGCCCAGCGCCGAGGGGACGCGCTGGCCTGGGCCGCCCAGCGTCCGGCGCCGGTCGTCCGTCTCGTCGCGGAGATCGGCACCCTCGCTTCCGACCCCGCCGACCACCACCGCCTCCGCCTGTGGCAGGTGGACGCGGACGGCACACCGCGGCCCGTCGTCCCGGAGGACGCATGGCCGCGTACGGCCGGGGAGATCGGCCGGCTGATCCGTGAAGCGGCCGAGCGGGCCTCGGCGGACAGCGGCCACGTGGTCAAGGACATCGAGATCCAGGTGGATCGCGACGGGCTGCATCTGCCGATCGACGAATGGGATACCGGCGGCGTGCTGGAATGGCTGCCGGGCGAACCCCTCGGCGTCCCCTATCGAGTGTCGTTGCGCTGTCCGGATCTCACGAGCCGAAACGCCCGGCTGCACGCCACCATGCTGCGCGCTCGCTGGTCGGAGGCCGGCGTGAACGAGCCCTTGGTCGTGGACGAGCAGCTCTCGGACCCGAGGCGGCTGGTGACCAAGCTGAGGACCTCGCACGAAGGCACCAGCCAGGTCGTCCTGCACGGATCCGCCGAGATCCGCAGCGTCCTGCTCGAAGTGTGTCTGGCCTGCGGGGTGCCCGTCATCCTCTGGGACCGCGCCGCCGAGTCGTACGCCGACGCCCGCAACCTCGAAGAGGTGCGTCCCGCCGGCCCGCTCTTCGAACTGCCCGAACGGGTCAGGCGGTTCCGCGGCGACTTCTGGGGCGATCCCGTGCGCCATCCGGCGCGTCCCGCACTGGTGTGGGAGCCGGAGGAACCCCTGGCCCTGCCGAGCAGGCCCCGACTCGTGGACCCCGCAGAAGGAGTGCGCAGCTGATGACCGATCCCAACGCCGACCAGGAGGCTCCGGCGGCCCCTGCTCAGCCGTGGCGGCTGTTCCGGGGGGACGGCCGACCGCGGGACGTCGAGTTGCCCGTGGCTCCACCGTGGCGGCGCTTCGTGGAGCGGACCACGGCGACCCGTCGGCCCTACCTCATCGGCAGGAAGGAGGCCGACGTGGTCAGCGCGGCGCTCCTCCTGCGGCGGCCCCTTCTGGTGACGGGAAACCCAGGCACCGGAAAGTCGTCGCTGGCGTACGCCGTCGCCCACGAGCTCGGCCTCGGCACCGTACTGACCTGGGCCGTGAACAGCCGCAGCACCGTCCTGGACGCCCTGTACCAGTACGACGCCGTCGGCAGGCTGCGGGAGAGCAACCTGCCCCGCGACTCCTCCGGCGAGAGCCTCGACATCGGCTCCTACGTCCGCCTCGGTCCCCTCGGCACCGCACTGCTGCCCTGCGCACGACCGCGCGTCCTGCTCGTGGACGAGCTGGACAAGGGAGACCTTGATCTGCCGAACGATCTGCTGACACTCTTCGAAGAGGGCCAGTTCGAGATTCCGGAGCTGGCCCGGCTTCCCGAAGAACAGTCCTGCGTGTCGGTGATGACGGCTGACGCGGACCGAAGGGCGGACTTGCTGCGCGGCCGGGTGCTCTGCGAGGAATTCCCTGTCGTGGTCATCACCAGCAACGGCGAACGCGAGTTCCCTCCGGCCTTCCTGCGCCGCTGCGTCCGCCTGGACCTTCCCGACCCGGACGAGGAGCGGCTGCGGGCCATCGTCTCCGCCCATCTCGGCGAGTCCGCCGCCACGGAGGCCGAGGAGCTGATGACGGCGTTCCTCAACCGCCGTGCCCGAGGCGAACTGGCCACGGACCAGTTGCTCAACGCGGTCTTCCTGCGCATGGGCGGAGTGGACCTCGGCGCCGCCGGACTCCTGGACGCCGTTCTGCACCGGCTGGGCGGGGCCGGCCAGTGACGTCACCGGGAGAGGTCCTGCGCCTGCTGGCCGATGCCGGTGTCGACATGTCGGCCGACGAACTGCTGGATGCCCTGTGGCTGGCCCGGCACCTGCCCGCGGACGCCACGACGCCGCTCGCGCTCATCCTCGAAGGCTCCACGGGCGCCGAGCGGATCGCCACGGCCTCCGTGACGGGGCGCCGGCAGCGGACCAAGCCGCCCATCCGCGGCGCCGAGCCGTCCCTCACGGCGCCCGACCGGCGCGCGCCGCACGCCGGCGGCCACGAGGCCGGCCCGGACGGCGAGGAGGCGCGCTCGGATGCGGCCGGCTCGGCGCTGCACGGTGCGCAAGCCCCTGCACGGCCCGGAACGCTGCCCGCGTTGCCCGTGCGGGTCCCCGAGGCGAAAGCCCTGACGCGGGACGAGCTGCCCCTGGGCCGGGCGCTTCGCCCCCTCAAACGCAACCGTCCCGATCTGCGAGTTCGGGAACTGGACGAGCGGGCGACGGTCACGGCCATGGCAGACACCGGGCTGCTCGACCCCGTCATGCGACCGGCCCGCACCCGATGGCTCGACCTCGTGCTGCTGGTCGACGACGGCGTGTCGATGCTGCTCTGGCGGCGTCTCGTCACCGAGGTCCGGCAACTGCTGGAACGCAGCGGCGCCTTCCGTACCGTCCGGGTGTACGGCCTCGACAGCCGCGGCCCGGATGCCCCACGCCTGTCCTCACGCCCGTACACCCATGACGAACGGAGCACGTCACGGGGCCTGCTCGCGACGGACACGTCGCCGGACAGCGCCCTCCTGCTGGTGATGAGCGACGGCGTGGGAGCCGCCTGGCACGACGGCAGGATGCATGACGCCCTCGCGCGCGCGGCACGCCTGGGCCCCGTCGCGGTCATGCACACCCTCCCGCGGCCGCTGCGTGACGACTCCGGCATCCGGGCCCGGCAGTGGCAGGTCACGACCCGCCGCGCGGGCGCCCCCAACCACTCCTGGGAGGTCCGCGATCCGGTCCTGCCACCCGATCTGGTCCCCTTCGACGGACTGCGGGTACCCGTGCTGGAGCCCACCCCCGACTTCGTCGAGGCCTGGGCCGGGCTGGTGACCGCCGCGGCCGTCACCGCGCAACTGCCCCTGCTCGACGTCGCGCAGCCGGCGCTGCGCCCCCCACCTGGGCCCGACGCGAGTGATCCCGGACAGGACGTGCTGCGTTTCCGCGCGGCAGTCACCCCCGAGGCGTACCGGCTCGCCGCCCATCTCGCGGCCTGCGCGCCGGTGACCGTACCCGTCATGAGGCTGGTGCAGATGGCGCTCGGAGAGCACATCCGCACCAGCCACCTGGCGGAGGTCTTCCTCGGAGGCCTCATGCTCCGCACGGACTCGGGTGGTGACGCCACCCCTCCCGAAGACCGTGTCTTCGACTTCCCGGAAGAGACACGCCGGATCCTGATGAGTACGGTGCCGCCGAGCGACCTGCTGCGGACCAGCAGGTCGCTCGGCACCCGGTTGCACGAACTGATCGGCCGGGCACCCGAGTTCTCCGCCTGGCTGGCCGATGAGCAGGGCGCCGGGCGGGTCGACGGTGCGTCGCTGCCGTTCGCGATCACGGAGGAGCGTGTGCTGGGGCGGCTCGGGCTCACCGCCCCCGGCGGTCTCCGGCTCCGGGCCGGGAAACCGGCCGTTCCCGTGGACGCGTCGGCTGCGACGGCCGTGGTGATCACGACGCTTCCCATGGAGTACGCCGCGGTACGGGTCCATCTGGACGACCCCGAGGAGCGCGTGCACCCCACGTACGGCACCCGGGCCGAGATCGGGCGTCTTGCCGGCACGCGCTGGCGCGTCGCCGTCCTCGAGCCACCAGAGGCACCGGTGCCGGCTTCGCTGATCGCGCAGACGGTGTTCTGGCTGGAGGCGCGGGTGGTTCTCTTCGTCGGCATCGCCGGAAGCCTGAAGGACAGCGTCACCGTCGGGGACGTCGTCGTGGCGACAGAGGAATATGTACTTCGTCCCGATCCGCACTCGACCGAGGGGTCGCGTTATCACCCCGAGCTCCGGCTCGGGTCACCTCATCTGCAGTACCAGGCCAGGCTGGCACTGCGGGAGGACACCCGCGTGCACTTCGGCCGCCTCGTGGCCCTCCCCGTAGTGGGTGACGGACCGGCGTCGCTGGACCGGAACCTCTGGCAGTACGTCAGCGATGCCATCGCCGTCAGCGGGGCCGAGATGGCAGGCTCCTTGTTCCCGAGCTACCTCGAGGGCACGGCACAGGCGTTGGCCATCCGGGGGATCAGTGACACGCTCGACGCCGCGAAGCAGGGCAGCGGCGCGGCGGGAACCCAACGGTGGGCAGCGGCGCAGGCCGCCGCGGTGGCCGTCAAGGTCCTCCGCGAGTCGGCACCGGAATCGATCCCGCACCCCGAGCCCGAGACGCCGCCCGCCCTCGGCCCCATGCCGACGGTTTCCACACCTCCCCTACCCCCGTACGCCTTCACGGGGCGCTCGGCGGAGGTGGTCCACCTGCTCGCGCTACTGGACCCCTCTCCTGCCGACGACAGCCGGCCGCCGCTCCCGGTCTGCGCCGTCACGGGTATGGGCGGCATCGGCAAGACAGCCCTCGCCGTCCAGGTCAGCCACCTCGTACGGGCACGGGGCTGGTTTCCCGGCGGAGTCTTCTTCGCCGATCTGCGCGGCTACGACACCGATCCGGTCACGGCCGGACAGGCCGTTGCGGCTCTTCTCCCGGCCTTGGGACTGTCCGACGCCCATATGCCCTCGACAAGCGCCCAGCGCTTCGACGCATACCGGGCCTTTCTCGCCGAGAGAAGGCAACCGATGCTGCTGATCTTCGACAACGCGGGGTCCCCGGACCAGTTCCTCCCCCTGCTGCCCCCGACCGGCCGTCATCGCTTCCTGATCACCTCCCGGGATCGCCCCCCCGACTCCCTCCCGGTGCGGCTGATCGACCTGAGCGTACTGAGCCCGGACGACTCGGTCGCCTTGCTGAGGTCGGCGCTGCGAAGCAGTGACGAGCGGGACGACCGCGCATCCCGCGAACCGGAGGCCCTCCGCGCACTCGCCGAGCTCTGCGGACACCTGCCACTCGCCCTCCAGGTCGCCGCCGCGCTGCTTCGCCGCCGCCGCCATCGGAGCATCGCCTCGCTGGTATCGGAGATCGAGGAGGCCCCGGACCCGACGGCCGTCCTCCGCACCCGGGGAGTGGACCAGTACGGAACAGGCCTTTCGATGCGCCCGGTGCTGGAGACGTCGTACCGCCGTCTCATGGCCGAGCAGGCCCGGTTGTTGCGTCTGCTCGCCGTGGCTCCGGGCCCGGACACGAGCACGGAGGCCGCGGCCGTGCTCGCCGACCGCGACACAGCGGTCACGTTGACGCTCCTGGACGACATCGCCGCGGCCGGCCTCGTCACGCCCGTACCGGCAGGGGAGTCGGGGGCGCGCTGGCGGTTGCACGACCTGGTGCGGGCCTTCGCGGCAGGCCTGGCGGCGAGTGACCCGAGTCGGGAACAGGAGGCGGAGGCGGCGCGAGAACGGCTGCTGGCGTTCTACGCGAGCCGGGCACACGCGGCTGACGACCGATTGCGCTGGCTTCCGGGGAGGCCGCAGCCGGAGCGGTTCGACACCCGCGCCAAGGCGCTCGCGTGGTTCGACCAGGAGCGGCCGGGTCTGATGGCGGCCGTTCAGTGGGCCGGGGAGGAACGGTTCGCGCCGGCGGCTCTCACGCTGTCCGCACACCTCGCGGCGTACCTGGAGTGGCGCCGGCTCTTCGACGACTGGATCACCGTGAGCCGGTGCGCCCGCGACGCGGCCCGTCGCGCAGACAACGTCTCGGCCGAGGCCGACGCGTGGAGCAGTCTGGGCAGAGCCCTTCAGGAGACAGGGCGGCCGGAGGAGGCGATGGAGGCGGCGCGGCGCGCGCTGGGCCTGTACCAGGGGGTTGGTGACCGTCGTCGCGAGGCCATGGCGTGGCAGAACGTCGGTGATGCCCTGCGGGTGGCGGGGCGGCCGGAGGAGGCGATGGAGGCGGCGCGGCGCGCGCTGGGCCTGTACCAGGAGGCCGGGGACCGTCGTCGCGAGGCCACGGCGTGGAACGATCTCGGTCATACCCTCCGTCTCGCAGGCCGTTCGGAGGAGGCCGTCGACGCGTACGGCACCTCGGCGGGGATCATGCAGGGCTTCGAGGACTGGTACGGCCTGGGCCGGTCCCTCGAGAACCTGGCCATCCTCCAAGAGAGCGCCGGAGCCACGGCGAAGGCGCGGGAGGCCTACGCCCGAGCCGCTGAGGCATACAGCCGGACCAATGCCCCTGTCGAAGCCGCCCGGTCAGGCGCCGATGCCGACCGCCTCGGCCGGACAGGCGCGGACGGCGATGCCGACTGGGAATCCGGCGAAGATCCTTCTACCGTGGAGTCCGCCTGATCCGGTGCCGCTGGACGACGTAAGGGGGCTTCGTGGAAGCCGAGTTGGGGACGCTCGCCGCCCAGGCGGCAACGGCATTCGTCGGACTCGCGGCCGCGGACGCCTGGCTGAAGATGAAACGCGGGAGCCGACGGATCACCCGCTGGCTGTCCCGGCGCGGCGCCGACGGCGAACTGGACGCCTCCCGTGAGGAGTTGGAGCAGGCCAGGCAACGCGGCGACGAGGAGAGCGCGGCCGACCGGGTCGCCGCCGAATGGGAACGGCGCCTGCTCGGCATCCTCGAGGACGACCCCGAGGCGGCGGAGGAACTGCGCGGGCTGCTCGCCGAGGTCCTGCCGGGAACGTCGTACGACATCGCCTTCGACGTCCGCCCGGCCGCACCGGCGGCGCCCGGCGTCCAGCCCGACCAACTCCCCGCCCTGACCGGCACCTTCAGCAACCGGGTCGCCGAGCTCGACCGGATGAACAGCCTGTGCGGCGAACCCGGCAGGGTGCGGCTCGCCGTCCTCGCCGGGCTGCCCGGGGTGGGCAAGACGGCGCTCGCCTGCCGCTGGGCGGACACCCGGCGCGAGGACTTCCCCGACGGCCTCTTCTACGTCGACTACGCCGCCCTGCGCGACGAGTCCGCCGTGGGCGCGGCCATGGGCCCGGCCGAGACCTCACAGGCCCTCGCCTCGGTCCTGCGGGCGCTGCTGGGGAGCGATGCCCATGTCTCCGAGCGGTTCGAGGAGCTGAGGCGGCAGTACGAGACCCACTCCCGCGACCGGCGCATGCTCGTCCTCATCGACAACGTCACCCAGGCCGCCCAGGCGCGGGCCCTGATCCCCACGGGTCCCGGCAGCACCGTCATGGTCACCAGTCACAGCAAGCTCGGCGAACTCGTCGCGCAGGACGGCGCCGAACTCATCGACCTGAAACCCCTCGACGCACACGGCGGCCTGAAGCTGCTGACCGACCAGTGCGGCGAGGACGTCGTCGCGGCCGAACCCGGCGCGGCCGGACGCCTCGTGGAGCTGTGCGGCGGACTGCCGGTGGCGCTGCGCATCGTGGCGACCCGGCTGACCACCGGCGACGCCCCGAGCCTGACCCACCTGGCCCAGGAGCTGGAGGACGAGGCCGAACGGCTGGCGGGCATCTCCCTGCCCGGCGGCGACTACTCGCTGTCGGCCGTCCTCGGCCCCTCCTACCGGCTGCTGCCACCCGGACCGGCCCGGATGTTCCGGCTGCTGGGCTGGCTGCCCACGGGAGTGTTCGACGAGTCCGTCGCGGCCGCCGCCGCGGGCGTCGACCGGCGCACGGCCCGGCGGCTGCTGCGCGAACTGGCCGCCGCGAGCCTGCTGGAGAGGGACCGCGACGGCCGCTACCGCGTCCACGACCTCGTCCGCCTCTACGCCCGCGAGCGTGCCGTGGCGGAGGAACCACCCGCCGAGGAGAGGACCCTCGTCGAGCGGGTGACCACGCACTACCTCGTCCTCGCGGCCCTCGCCGACCGGGCACAGCGCGCGGACCGGCTGCGCGTCGCCGATCTGACCGAACTGATGGCACCTGCCGCGGACCCCTTCTCCGCACCCGGCGGCCCCGCCCCGCTGACCTGGCTCGACGCCGAGTGCACCACGATCCTCGCCGTCCTGCGCGCGGCAGTGCGCCACCGCCTGAACGCCCTGGCCTGGCCGCTGGCCGAGGCGTTCACCGTGCTGTTCCTGCACCACCGCCACCTCGGCGCCTGGAAGGAGTCCCTGAGCCTGGGCAGCGAGGCCGCCGCCGCGCTCGCCGCCGACCCGGCCACCCCGGCCGACGTCGCGGCGCAGGCCCGCGCCGGCGAGGCCCGGCTGCGCAGCCTGCTCTCACGCCCGCTCACGGACCTCGGCGAACACGACCGGGCCCGCACCGAACTGGAGCGCGCCGTCGCCCTGGCCGAGCCCACCGACCGACTGCTGCTGCGCGCCTCCGTCCAGGAGTTCTACGGCCGCCACCTCGAACTCTCCGACCTCGCCCGGGCCGTGGACACCTACCGCTACTGCCTCGACCTCAACCGCCGCGCCGGGGACCGGCGCGGCGAAGCACTGGCCCTCCTCTTCCTGGGTTCGGCCTTGGACGCCCAAGGAGACCACGAGCAGGCCCTCACCCTGCTCGGCCAGGCACGCGCGGACCTGCTGGACCTCCCCGAGCCCGACGAGCGGATGGCGGCCCGCGCCCTCCTCGCCCTCGGCCGGGCCCACGCCCACCGTGACGAGTTCGACGCGGCCTTCCACGCCCTGGAAACGGCGGCCGACACCCTGAAGGCCCGGCGCGCGTACAGCTACGAGGCCGACGCACGGGAGGAGCTCGCCGACCTCGCCCAGCGGACCGGCCGCCACCCGGACCGGGTGCGCGAGTGGCTGACCCGCGCCCTCGAGATCCACGAGACGAACGGCGACCGGCGCGCGGACGACGTCCGCCGGCGGCTGACGGACCTCAGCTGAGACGCTGTGCCGCGGGGCGCGGGCGGAGCACGACGTCCTCGTCCCGTACCCCGGCGATCCGCAGGGTCAGCAGCGCCTCGCCCGGTGGAAGACCCTGCCGCAACCGGGCATAGACGATCGCCGCCGCGAGCCCGGGAGACAGCGCCGGTCCGGTCACCGCCGCCTCGGCCACCCGGCCGTCGCGCAACCCCACCAGATGGCCACCACCCCGCACCGCGCAGGCGGCCAGCAGACTGCCGGGCAGCCGCGCCAGGCCGTCACGGATCCAGCCCAGCGCCTCGGCGACCGATCCGGCGGGGTCGGCCCGCTCGATCACCGAGGCGCTCTCCAGCAGCCGGCGGTCACGTTCCGCGTCCGAACAGGCCAGATACGCGAAGCGGTACGGCGCCGCGTCGGGGCCGTCCTCCTCGGCCTGCGGTCCGCCGTGCGCGTACGCCCGCGCCTGGGCCGGATACCGGCGCACCGACACGACCGGACCGGCCGGCTCCTCGCCGACCTCGGTGACGACCAGCCAGGAGGTGACGGAACCGGCGGCCGGTTCCGGCACGTGCAGCAGCAGGTCCGGCGGGGGCGCGGAGGCCGGCTCGGGGAGATCCAGCAGTTCGTAGACGGCCGCACGGAGCCGCGCCTGCGCCTGGCCCGAGTCGGCGAAGGCCCGCCGCACCACGGGGGCGTACCGATCGCGGCCGTGCTCCCGTACGACGTCCTCGACCTGAGCCGCCAGATCGCCGCCGGTATCCAGGCGCGGTGCCAGGGCGGCCAGATCGTGCGCCGCCGTCTCCGGTACCGCGTCGGCGCCGAACGCGCCGAGCAGGACCGGGTGGCCGAGAGCGGCGCCGTACAGGGTCACCGACCCGTGGTCGCCGATCACCACGTCCGCCGCGACGAGCGCCGGCCGCCAGGCGTGCACGGGCGGCATCAGCAGCAGGCCCGCGTCGAGCGCCGAGGCCTGGAGCGCGCGGATCTGCCACGAACCGTGTGCCGACCAGACGTTGGGGTGGACCACGGCCGCGACCCGGTACGCGTCGCGGGGGAGCGCGCCCAGCAGGCGGACCGGGAGATCGGGATGCCGGCCGAGCAGGGAGGTCGGCCCCCAGGTGGAGCTGATCACGACGAGCCGCCGGCCCTCGACGACACCGAGGGCCCGCCGGTACGCGTCCCTGCGGGCCCGGGCGGCGAGCAGCTCGTCGTAGCAGGGGTCGCCCAGCAACAGGGTGCGGCCGGCGGTCTTCGGGTGGGCGGCGAGGAGCTGTCGTTCCTGGTTCGGGTGCGATACGGCGAGCCAGGCCCGGCCGGACTCCAGCAGCGCGTCGGGAACGAGGCCGGACAACCGGTCGTGCGTCCCGCGTGCGTCCGGGACCCGCTTCTGGAAGCCCACGCCGTGCGGCAGCACCAGGACCGGGCAGTCACCCTCCGGTATGTCCACGTTCTCGCTGGCTGTGAGGATCAGATCCGGGCTGATCTGCGCCAGCTGTTCCCAGGGCATGACCCGGCATCCGGAGCTCCGGAGGAGCTCCTGCACCCCGTCGGCGAACGCGGAGGTGGGGTCGTGGGCGAAGACGACGCCCACTCGGGGGTCGTCGCGGAGCAGGGCGGGCAGCGCCTCGAGCACACGCACGGTGGAGGTGACGGTGCGCACGGCGACGACGAGCGTCCGCTCGGCGGGGAAGGTACGCCAGCGGTGGGCGTCGGGGCCCACCGGAACCCGAAGAAAGCTTTCAGCCGTCAGGCGGTTCGCGGTTCGCGGTACCGTCGACCTATCACGTGACAAGTTGGCTGACAACCCTTCAGATCGGCTCGGCTCCGGCGGACCGCTCCACCGTAACGAATCACGCAGGCCGAGCCCAGGCTCAGGGTGGGCAGGGCGACGGCACAAGACCGAGTCGCTGGGCTCGTAGCACGGTGCCCAGACGGTCTCGGGTGCCCAGCTTGCGGTAGATGTTCTCGACGTGCTTGTGCACCGTGCGGACGGAGATGCCCAGGCGGCGGCCGATGGCGTCGGCGGTGAGCGCGTCGGTGAGCAGCAGCAGGACGGTCGTCTCGCGCGGCGTCAGCGCGCAGTCCGCCGCCCGCTCGTCCGGCGCCCCGCCCGCGCCGAGCCCGCGCCGCCACTCCTCCAGCAGCCGCCGCTGCCGCTCCACGGCCGCCAGCAGCGGCTGCGCGCGCTCCGCCAGGGCGAGATGGTCGTCCGTGAAGTCGGTACCGGCGCGGTAGACCAGGCAGCCGGTGACCGGGGCGGTCCGCTCGGGCAGCGGCAGGCCCAGCACGTGGTCGACGTCGAGCGCCTCGCCGAGCAGGCGCGCCGTGCGACTGTCCGGCCAGCGGCGCCCCGCCGCCCGACGGGCGGTGACGGGCATCCGGTCGGTGCTGTTCGCGTAGTGGTGGGCGAAGGGATGGCCCGCGCGGAGCAGGGCCAGCTCCGCCGCCCCGAGCCGCTCCAGCTCGGCGGCGGCAGCATCGGGTGCCGCACCGATCGTGCCCGCGTGCTCGCTCCAGTCGTCGAGTTTGTGGATGACCGCCTCACCGTCGCACAGGTCCGCCAGGGCACCGGCGAGCATCGGCCACAGGCGCGCGGGCTCCCGTTCGTGGAGCGCCGCCACGGCGACCGCCGTCATGCGTTCGTAGGCCCTGTCCAGCCCCACCTGTGCCTCTCGGTTGCCTCGCGGCCCGCCCTCCCGGTCCGCGTACGTACTTGTACGCATACCCCGCCTGCCCCGGCTGTCGCACACTGCAACCTGCGGCACCGGCCTGTGCGGACGGACGTCCGGCGGGCCGCCGGCACGGGGGAACGGCGGCCCGTCCGGTGTCGTACCCCTTCGCCCCTCACTCCTCACTCCTCACTCCGACCGGAGCACCCCGTGCTATCCGGACCAGGCCGCGAGGCAGAGCGCGCGGTCCACCTCCTCGGTGTAGCGGGCCGCCGCCAGCCAGGCGCGGGCGAAGCGGTCCGGGTCTGTGGGCAGAAGGCGGCCGAACACATCGCGGGAGCGCTCCGCTGCCGCCGCGTGCAGTTCCTCCAGCAGACCGCCCGCCGTGGCCAGCCCGGTCCGGCTCAGCCGCCGGGCGTCGGCGCCCGGGTCGCCGGGGAAGGACAGCACCCGCCGACCGCCCGAGACCGCCTGCTGGACGCGGCGGCGCAGCAGATGGACCGGCGCCTCCTCGCGACTCGGCGCCGTCTGCACCGAGGAGGCGGGCGCGGTGGGCAGATCCGCGCGCTGCAGCCGGTCCAGCCCCATGTCGACCCGAGCACCCGACCGCGCCGGATGCTCGGTGGCGAGGAGCTGGGCCCGGGGGTGCGGGGCCGGGGTGAGCCGGGCGACGACCCGGAGCGTGGCCCCCCGAGCGGCGGCCAGCAGACGCAGGTTGTCCCGGTGCGGAAGCGCGGGGTGGTCATGGGCGGCGGTGAGCCGCAGTACGACACCGTCGCATCCGGCCTGCAGACAGTCGCCCGCCGCCTCCACCGCCGTACCGAGCAGGGTGACCTCCAGGAACAGCAGGTCATGGCCGCCGTTCAGCGCACGGCTCAGCTGCTCGGCCACGGGGACGGCCCAGAGCCGGTCCAGCGGTTCCTCGCGCCATCCGGCACCGGACGCCCCGACGGCCCGCACGCCGGCGCCCGCCCCGAGCCGGCCGGTGGGGGAGACCGTGGCCCCCGACACCGCGAGTCCCGCACGGGACAGCTCCCGGTGGGTCAGGGCCGTGTCACCGAGCCGGACCGCCCGGTCGGCCGCGCCCACCGCACGCCCGGCACCGCCCGGAGCGACATCGGACACCTGGTACAGCCGCCCCTGGGCGTCGGCGGTCCAGGTGACGGCACCCGCGTAGCCGCTCGCGGTGAGCACCGGCTCGGAGAACAGGCCGTACAGCCGCAGTGAGCCGTCCGGCCGGTACGGCTGCCGTGCCGTGCCGCGCAGCCCGGCCAGCTCGGCGCCGGTGGCGTGCGGGACGCCGTGGGCCACGGAGAGGACGTCACACAGACCGCCGACCAGGTCGGCCAGGCGGAAGGCCGGGTCGGCCGCGCGGGCCGCCCGCAGCGCGGTGACCACGGAGACGGCCGAGGCGGCGGCCCGGTGCAGGCCTCATCCCCCCGTGCCCGTACGCTTCGGTCTCCAGGCTATCGGGATCGAGGCTGGTCACCCCTCACGACTAGATCCACTGTCAGAAAGCC